>NZ_JBQQFC010000014.1:0-22430 GCF_052258445.1 Psychrobacter sp. T6-1 | reverse complement strand
TTTAGCCTTTCATCTTAGCGAGTTTTAAGCGCTTTATCTAGATAATAGCGTTACGAGTTACTGGATAATAGTCAAAGTTTCCATAACTTTGCGCGTTAGGCTGCTTTTTATGTCAAGTCAGTTTTTGCTTAGAGCAAGATGGTATGCCTAAAGAGCTATTTTTGCTATTATGAGCCACATTCTATTATCAATTGTATGATGCCCTTATGATGATTCATCCCCAGTACGACCCTGTTGCCTTAGCGCTTGGCCCTGTTGAAGTCCACTGGTACGGCTTTATGTATTTACTGGCCTTTGCTGCCGCTTACGGGCTGGCGTGGTATCGCAGCACCAAGCGCGAGGCTTGGTCTACAGATATGGTCTCAGATCTAGTGTTCTTTGGTGCACTTGGCGTCATCTTGGGCGGGCGTATTGGTTACGTGTTATTTTATCAGTTCGGCGAGCTACTACAAAACCCCGCCTACCTGCTCAAAGTCTGGGAAGGCGGTATGTCCTTTCATGGTGGCCTGATCGGTGTGGCACTTGGGATGTTGTACTTTGCCCGCAAATACAAAAAGACGCCGTTTCAAGTGCTCGATTTTATTGTCCCTTGCGTGCCGACAGGCTTGTTATTTGGGCGCATAGGGAACTATATTAATGGCGAGCTTTGGGGACGCGTCTCTGATGGCGGCTATAATTGGCTCACCTACTTTCCGCAAGCAGCGGCGTTCGATATGCAGCTGCTACAGAACAATCCAGCTCTACAAACGATAATGACTGAGGTTAATGGACAGTACCTATTGCCGCGTCATCCTTCGCAGCTCTATCAAGCGCTCACTGAAGGCCTGCTTCTTTTCTTATTATTATGGTGGTATTCGTCAAAACCGCGCCCACGTATGGCGGTAACTGGCGTGTTCATGCTCGGTTATGGCTTTAGCCGCTTTATCACTGAGTTCTTCCGTCAGCCTGACGCTGATCAAGGCTTTATCTTATTAGGCTGGGTGACCAAAGGGCAGATATTAAGTGCGCCGATGATTATTATCGGTATCGTTCTCATTATCTTGGCTTACAGACGCAGTGTTTATGATTGGGGCAAGCAAGCTTATTAATTCATTATTAAAGCGCTAGAGAGCATCTTATGATTAGTAACAACAAAAACGAGCAAGCCTATCTCGACTTACTGCAGTATGTATTGGACAACGGCACCGAAAAGGGCGACCGTACGGGGACAGGTACGCTTAGTCACTTTGGCGCGCAATTGCGTTTTGATTTGGCTGATGGCTTTCCGCTACTGACGACCAAAAAGGTGCACTTTAAGTCCATCGTCTATGAGTTATTATGGTTTTTGAGTGGTAGCACTCACGTTGAGTATCTGCAACAAAACGGTGTGCGTATCTGGAATGAATGGGCAACTGGCGAGCAGACCGCGCGCTTCAACCGTCCTGCGGGTGATCTAGGCCCAGTCTACGGTCATCAGTGGCGCAATTATGGCGCAAGTAAGAAGGATGACGCTGCTAAAATAGCGACGAATAAGCAGAGTCAGCACAATCATCAAAGCCAATACAATAATGACGGCGTCGATCAAATCAGCGAGGTCGTTGAGCAAATAAAGACCAATCCCAACTCACGCCGTTTAATCGTCTCAGGCTGGAATCCTGTAGAGGCCAACCAAGTGGCGCTGCCGCCTTGTCATACGCTATTTCAGTTCTTTGTCGCAGGCAACAAGCTCTCCTGCCAGCTTTATCAGCGCTCAGCCGATCTGTTCTTGGGCGTACCGTTTAATATCGCTAGTTATGCGCTACTGACCCATATGATCGCGCAAGTGTGCGGATTAGAGGTTGGCGAGTTTATCTGGACAGGCGGCGATTGTCACATTTACCAAAACCACCGCGAACAAGCAGAGCTACAATTAACGCGGACACTTTTGCCGTTGCCGACATTAACACTGAGTCGTGATGTTAATGATATTTTTGCTTTTAAATACGAAGACATTAGCGTTGAAGGTTACGAGTCGCATCCGGCTATCAAAGCCAAAGTTGCCGTATAAATATTTTCTACTTTTATGTCATAAGGATAAGTCATGAGTTATGCCCATACCGAAGTTGCCCAAATCGCTGCTATTAGCAGTAATCGCTGTATCGGAAAAGACAATGCGCTGCCGTGGCATATCTCAGCGGATCTTAAGCACTTTAAACAGATGACCACTAAACAAAGCGATGCCGATGATATTCAAGGCATCGTCATCATGGGCCGCAAAACTTTCGAGTCGATGGGCAGTAAACCTTTGCCAAAACGTGCTAACTTTATTATCAGCACGCAGATGGACTATGCTGAGCAAAAGGGTCTAAAAGATAACGAGAATACTTATGTCATGCACAATTTGGACGATGCATTGACGCAAGCGGCGAGCCTAGCGCATGGCGCGCATCTTGAGACCATTTGGATTATTGGCGGTGAGAAAGTGTTCAAAGACGCGATGATGTACACTGATCGTATTGAGCTGACCCATGTCGAGACCCAAATTGAGTGTGGTGATGCATTTTATCCAGAGCTGCCTGATGACTTTGTAGTAGCGCAAGAGTCTGAGCAGATGCACGATGATAAAAGCAAGCTGGACTATCGTTTTGTGACTTATAAGAGACAAGAAGACTGATCCGCTAACGTTCACATAAAATCAGTTCAACAATTAAATCAAAAATGCCAACAGCACAATCGCTGTTGGCATTTTTTATGATGAATCGGATTATTCGTGCAACACTTTATAAATCGTTTTTGCTAGTACCGGACCGATGCCTGCAACTCCTGCCAGCTCTTGCTGCGAGGCACCAAGTAGCTTTTGTATACCGCCAAAATGATTGAGCAGATCACGGCGACGTTTTTCACCCAGTCCCGGTATGACTTCTAGTACTGACGATGAGCGGCGCTTATCACGTTTTTTGCGGTGCGCGGTAATGGCAAATCGATGCGCCTCATCACGAATATGCATCAGTAAATGTAGTGCTTTACTGTCCATAGGCAAATCAAGCGGCTCATGATCGATAAAGTGCAAGACCTCAAGCCCCGCCTTTCGCCCCTCGCCTTTTGCCACACTAACCAGCAAGGTATCGCCAAGAATACCTAATTCCGTCAGCACCTCTTTTGCAATGCCTAGCTGACCTTTGCCGCCATCAATAAGAAGCAAATCTGGTAATGGCTGTTTTTTATAACGGCGCGTGAGTACTTGTTTCATCGCTGCATAATCATCACCGCCGATAATGTCGTGAATCGCATATTGACGATAGTCACGCCGGCGCGCACCGCCTTGATCAAACACTACGCAGCTACCGATCGTCGCCTCGCCCATAGTATGAGAGATATCAAAGCATTCGATACGGTCAATCGTGCGATCGGTGACATCAGCTAGGACGTCTTTTAGCGCGCCAAAGCGAGCATGCAATTCTAGATAATCACCAAGCTTAGTCTTGAGCGCATTATTGGTATTTAGTTTGGCCAAATCCAGCCACTCTGAGCGATGCTCACGTACATTGGTTTTGATAATCACTTTACTGCCAAAGTGCGTAGCTAGCGCTTCACTTACTGCTACTTGATCGGGCAATTCATGACTGAGAATAATCTCAGCTGGTAGATCATCAGTCACCTGAAAATAAAACGAGGTAATAAAGGCAGATAAGTTATCTGCTAGTGGCTCGCTACTATCGACATCAGGGAAGTAGTTTTTACCGCCAAGTACCCGTCCGCCGCGCACCGTGAGCACATTGACGCAGCTCATGCCCGCTTGACTCGATATCGCGATGACATCAGCTTCGCCTTGTACCGTATAGACCGCTTGCCGCGCTTGTACTTCGCGCAGCATAGAGAGCTGATCACGATAAAATACCGCCTTTTCAAAGTCTAATTCTTCTGCGGCATGCTCCATTTTATCGATCAGTGCACTATGAATATCGCTTGAATCACCCTTCAAAAACCGCACCGTGTTGTTGACGTCCTCAGCGTACTCTTCAGGGGATACCAGACCAACGCACGGCGCACGGCAGCGCTTGATCTGATACTCAAGACACGGGCGTTTGCGCTGCTTAAAAAAGGTATTAGTGCATTGGCGCATCTGAAACATCTTTTGCATCAGTACCAGCGTCTCTTTTGCGGCATGCGCTGACGGGAACGGCCCAAAGAAGCGTCCCTTTTGATGGTTGCCTTTACCGCGTCCGTAAGCCAATCTTGGATAAGGCTTATCCGCTGAGATAAACACATACAAATAGGACTTATCATCGCGTAATAGCACATTATAAGGCGGACGATACTCTTTGATGAGGTTTTGCTCAAGTAGCAGTGCCTCGGTCTCACTACGAGTAATGATAGTTTCGATATTATGGATACGAGCAACTAATGCGCGCGTTTTGGGATGGTCAATGGTTTTGGCAAAGTAGCTGTTCACCCGACTTTTAAGGGATTTAGCCTTACCAACATAGAGGATGTCGCCGTTTTTACCCAGCATCTTATAGACGCCTGGCAGATTTGGCAGACGCTTGATGAGATGCTTAAGACGCAGCTGCTTGTCTTCTTTGTTGCTGTCTTTTGATTTATTATCAGTGATATCCACGACTGAGACCTTGTCCATAAACAATCATACTCATAAAATACTAAGTTACGCTTATTGATGGGGCAATATCAGGCATTTTGCAAGAAACACTATCAGGATAATTATCAAGGGATTACCAGCATAAAAAGCCAGCACAGAGCTGACTTTTATCCCAAAAACTCACTGACGAAAGCTTGGCGCTAGCGCTGGGATACCTGGAAGCATACCGACCATAGCCATCACACCTGTTAGTATTATAAAAGTCACGACTGGTATTATCCAGCGACTCATTTTGGATAAATTTGCACTACGCTCTTTTGAGCCAATCAATCCTAAATTATCAAGCACTAGCGTGATCGACCAGCCAAAAGCTGGATTCACTAGTGCCGAGGCAAACACCACAATCGCAGCCGACTGGGTGGTTTTGCCTTCACGCGTCATCTCCATACCCGCCTCAAGAAGCGGGATAAACACCCCTACGATCAAGGCCACGCACATGACAGGCTCCCAAATGGCTAAGTCCATAGGATAGCCCCATACCCCTGCTATCAAGCAAAACAGTCCTGTCAATACTGCGCCTGCCGGAATAGGACGTTTAGCAATAGCAGCGGGAACGATATAAGTACCCCATGATGAGGCAAAATTAGCACCGCCCAATACCGAGCCTGCTACTTGACGTACTGATGCGCTGACCATCGTGTCATCGATATTCATCTGTACCCGTTCAGTACGCTCAGGGTAGCTGATCTTTTGAAACACTTGATGACCCAAAAAGTCAGGCGACCACATTGCGACTGCCAAAATAGCAAACGGCAATACTACAATAAAACTCTCAATAGTAGGTAGACCCAACATCCAGCCCGTGTTCTCGCCCCACCAGTACATCGGACTCATATTTGGTAAACCTGGCGGCGTTTTGAACGTAAACGGCGCGCCCATAGCAAAGGCGACACCGCCGCCAAGCAAACAGCTCAGTGGCACAGCGAGCCAGCGCTTTTGGTAATTCTCTAGTACCGCGTATAGCACAATCGTGAGCAAGATCACGGTAAAGGCAATATGCGCCATACCAATGCCCTCTGCCCAAGCAAATAGGTTTTTGACCTGCGAGGTAGTTCCAATAAAGCCCAAATATAGCAGCAGACCCCCGCACACGCCTTTACTGGTCAAGTTTGCCAGCAGACTTCCGCCTTTACTAATGGCTAATAATAACCCAAACGCACCAATCAGCAGACCAAAAGCCATCGGGTGACCACCTGCGGCAACCACAATAGGAATCAGTGGAATCAGCGGCCCATGAGTACCTGCCAAATTCGCCGTCGGTAAAAAAAAGCCTGAAAATAAGATAACAAAGAAGGAAACAATCAACAGCTCGTAACGGACGTTTTCGAGTACAAAAGCGTCACTTAAACCCAGTGGCCCTGCAAAAGTAGCTGCAATAGCCCCTACCATCACCACCTTGCCGATCATCGCCGCCATAGCTGGGATAGTATCCTCGTATTCAAAACGATAATCGCGAAAAGGTAAATTCACACCCCAACGCTTGGGCTGCATGATCTGTAGCTCACGTTCTAGATAAGCGTTACGGGTTTTAAAACTAGAACTAGGTTTGTGAAGATCAACGTAGCTTTTTGCAGAGTGCTCATGATCAGATGAAGGTGGTTGCTGCTTGGTTGGTTCAGTCGCGGGTATTTGCGTATTATTCATCATATCTCCTCACATTTTCTGAGATTTTGATAGAATGACGATATAAGCTATGACAAACATAATCGTCCAAAAAATAAGCGACTATTGTAGGACATTAGCATTTATAATACGAGCTTAGTGTGGATATTAACCAACATATATCAGCGTTTTACTCTTATTTTTAGACCTGAAGGACGTTTTTTTACCCATTTCACAAACTTTTGTACTTCGCTGTGGTCTTGTAGGCGCTCGATGGTATGATAATAATTAGCAAGCTCGTGATTGTCAAAGAGATGATGAATTTGACTGTGACAAGGACGACATAGCATAGCGATGTCGGTTTTCATCGTTTCACGATCAAAGTGGCGCTGCGTGCGCGATTTATTATGGCGTGATCTTGGTATTAGATGATGACGCGTTAAAACCAACTCATCACGACCACAGAGCTCACAGCGTATTATCGTATCAGTCTCATCGTTTTGCAGCATAGCAGTATACCTTTTGTTCTATATCCTATATGGTTAAGAGATGGGGTCAGCTTATTCATAAAATAGCTTTTATTCCCGATTGAAGCTAGTAGTGTCAAGCGCTTTTCATTATGATAGATTTCTTTTGATATCACTCAATAGCACCACCCTCAGTAGATAAGATAAAAAGCACTATAGGTTAAAAGGATAACATCATGCGACTGCTACCCAAACGATTTGAGACTCTAAAACGCAATACCAAAAAAAATATCGTACCATTACTTACGCCGCACCTGCTCAAATTACGTATCAATACCTACGCCCCTTATGTCGGTGCAGGTATCAAAATTGACTACGTGGATTTGGATCAAGGACTTTGCGTGGTTAGTATGGGCTTGACCGCTTTGAACAAGAACATTGTCGGCACGCAGTTTGGTGGTAGCCTCTACTCCATGGTAGATCCGTTTTATATGCTTATGCTGATGCATCAATTGGGTAGCAAGTATGTAGTCTGGGACAAAAGCTCACATATTGATTTTGTTGCGCCGGGCAACAGCAAAGTCACTGCTCGTATCAAAATACCGGCAGGCGAGATTGCAACTATCCGTAGTCTTACTGAAGATGGGGAGGCGGTATTTCGCGAATATACCGTAGATATCGTTGACGAGCAGCAAAAGACGGTTGCCACCGTGACCAAAAACCTCTATATCCGTCTGCGTAAGCACAGTAAGTCTAATGAGCAAAGCAGTCGCATGCCTATTCCTGATTAGGCTTTTAAGCATATTATGAATAATGTATAAAGGTAATAAGACACCCATACAAAAACCCCAATCTAACATCTGCTAGATTGGGGTTTTGTCTTTTTTGGTACGCCTACTTATTTATAATAAAACCTATGAATAAGGGCTTTACGCTGATCTAAAAACAATGGGTTCAAAGATCAACGTCGATATGAGCTTAGATACTTATACTCAGTATTTAAAAAGTGAAATACGTATACGTCGTATTCGACCCATTAAATACCAGGTGCAGTCTCAACCGCATCAGGAACACCAGCGTCAGTCTTTTTCTGAGCGCCTTGTTTTGCTGGACGTGCGCCAAGCTTCTCGCGGATACGTGCTGATTTACCAGAACGCTCACGTAAGTAGTAAAGTTTCGCACGGCGAACTGCACCGCGACGTTTGACTTCGATACTATCGATGATTGGTGAATGCAACTGGAATGCACGCTCAACACCAACGCCGCTTGAGATTTTGCGAACCGTAAATGCAGAGTTCAAGCCGCGGTTACGCTTAGCGATAACAACGCCTTCAAATGCCTGCAAACGCTCACGCTCACCTTCACGTACTTTTACTTGTACAACAACGGTATCGCCAGGACTAAAACTTGGACGTTCTACCAGCTGCGCATTTTCAACGCTTTGAACCAATGGATGCTTGTTGCTCATGAGAGTTATCTCCTCACATTAGATAATAGAGGCTTTACGCATACTACCTGTTTGTAATAATTGATCATATCTAATATCGGCAACTATCAAAATAGTGATAGTCATCAACAAGATACAACATAAAGGGGTTAAGATACGGCCATCAATAAACAGCACATTCTCAAATTTTTACTCTGATTACTTACTTACTATTTTGCTTTGTTTTCTTTAGCCAGCGCCTTAAGCCATTTTGCTTGCTCAGACGTTGGCGTAAAGGCTTGCCATAGATCTGGGCGACGCGCTTGGGTACGAGTAACCTGTTGTCCAAAGCGCCACTTGGCGATATTAGCATGATGCCCTGAGAGTAGTACTTCAGGAACCCTCATATCAGCGAACTCATGCGGCTTAGTATAGTGCGGGCAGTCCAGCAAGCCATCGACGAACGAGTCTTGTATGGCGGACTTATCATCGCCCATGATATCAGGCAGACGACGTATCACACTATCCATAACTACCATCGCTGGTAGCTCACCACCTGTGAGCACATAATCACCCAGTGACACCTCCATATCGACATACTGTGATAACAGACGCTCATCAATACCTTCGTAACGACCACATAACAGAATCATGCCGTCAAACTTAGCCATACTGACCACACTGTTCTCACTGAGCGTTTGTCCTTGCGGCGACATATAAATCACCGGACAATGCGCTTTATCGATACGGCAACCGTACTTGGCAGCACGCAACTTGGCATCCTCGATAGCTTGCGCTAAAGGCTCTGCCATCATCACCATACCAGGACCACCACCAAAGGGGCGCTCATCAATACGGCGATAATTGTCAGTGGTATAGTCACGCGGATTGATGCATTCTATAGTCACCTGATTCCCAGCGACTGCTCGGCCCGTAATTCCAAACTCACGAATCGCGGCGAACATCTCAGGAAAAATACTGATAACAGCAAAATACATTAGGCGTCACTAATCATGAGTTAGTAATCACTTGGCCAAGCCACAACAACGGTTTTGGCAGTCGTATCGACCTGTAATACCGTCTGTTTGTGCCAAGGTATCAAGCGCTCTTCACTATCTAAGCTAGCCGATGTTGCTGCAACACGCATGATGTCATGAGCACCAGTTTCGAACATCTCAGCGATATCACCCAGATATTCGTTCTGCTCGTTAGTTACCCTTAAACCAACTAGATCTGACCAGTAATGCTCGTCATCACTCGTCTCAGGCAACACATTTTGCTCAACCCAAAGGGTAACACCATTCATCGTTTCAGCAACATTGCGATCAGGGACTTGCTCAAACTGAGCCACAAGCCCCGATCCCTGTTCGCGCCAAGCTTTTACGGTCAAAGGCTTCATGCCAGCGGCAGTTTTCATCCACCACGGCTGCATATCAAATATCGCCGTACGTTCATCCGTATCACTAAATACCCAAAGCCAGCCTTTAATGCCATAAGGCTTTTTGAGCTGGCCGATTTTCATGAGCGTATCAGCAGTAGGCGTAGACATAACGGTTGACCTGACAGTAGCTATAACCAATAAACAAAACAATAATAAACAACTAATCGCGCTTACTGGTCATGCCAGCTGCGCTACTTAATTTATCCCAAAGGTAAAATTAAGCCATTACTAAATCAAAACAATAGCTAAAACTTAAGCTGTTGCTTCGGTATTAGCAGACTTGTTGTAAGCTTTTGCTAAAGAAGCCACGCGATCTGAAGGTTGTGCACCTTTTTCGATCCAAGCATTGTACGCTTCCATGTTCAAACGTACCGCTTCTTCTGACTCTTTAGCGAGCGGGTTAAAAAAGCCGATGTTTTCAATGTAGCGGCCATCACGCGCGCGGCGTTGATCAGCAACGACTACTTGATAAAATGGGCGTTTCTTGGCACCGCCCCGTGCTAAACGAATAACAACCATGTGAATTCTCTCTTTCGCAGGTATACCAAAAAGGGCACAATTATATCATAGACTTCGTATGTTGAAAACATAAACTATTTTTATTTAATAACAGTAGTTTATGCCGCTTTGTCTGTGCCCTGTTATATATGATTTATCATCGTAACCTTTGACTTTGCAAACTCTTTTTAGGGGCAATGGCAGAGGGTTCTCGTAGCGTCACTTGCGCTATTGCACTATACTTTATAATCCTTATCAAAAATGCCGAAAATGGTTATGACTACACCTCTTATGCCGCGCCGCAAAAGCTGGCTTGAACGCTCTTATTCAAACAGTTGGCTGACTACCCTAGTCGTTGCCTTTATTGTGCTCATTAGTGTTGGCCTGACGATTTTGTTTTTTTGGCGTAGTCTATATTTGCCAGAGCTCAAAAACCACGCCCGCTATTTGACCAGTGAGCTGCGTCTTATGAATGGTGCGCGTGAGGACTGGCGAGATGACCCTAGGGTGCGTCAATGGATCTATCAGCACTCACACGTTGTAGTGGTTGACAGCCCCAATGATTTTCCAGAGGTTGAGGACAAAATATTTGTAGGCTTATTTACCGATGTTCTATCAAGTGAGATTGGTGCTCAATTGGGTCGACCTGTAGAGGTGTACTTTAAATTCAAACCAACACCGCAGCTTTGGGTGCAAGACAGCGGCGACAAGAGCTTTTGGATTCGTGAGCCAGTCGTTTACTATTCGCAATATAGTCCTGCACTTTTGATCCTATTCTTGATTGGTCTGCCGATACTGACTTTGCTGACTATTATTTTACTAGTGCAGCAGCTCAACCGGCCACTGCGCTATTTGCAACGTGCCGCGACTAACTACATTCGTCTAGGTCACGCTACTACTTTGCCAACAACTACTGGCCCAACTGAAATCAGGCAGGTCAACACAGCGTTTAATCGTCTGTTTACTACTCTAAGTCAGGCGCAAAAAGAGCGTACGATTATGCTAGCTGGCATCTCTCATGACTTGCGCACGCCGCTGACCCGTATGCGCCTGACCGCTGAGATGCTACCTGATGACTTTTTTCGGGAAGGTCTTATCTATGATGTCGAGGATATGGACGCTATCTTAGAGCAGTTCATCTCTTATATGAAAGATGGTTCTGATGAACCTGTGCGTTTGACGAATCTGGATACGATATTTAATGAAGTGATGGTTCAATTCGCCCCTATGCGCTTTATCTATGAATCACAATGTCATAAGCAGGTGCCGGTCAGACCTCTTTCTATCAAGCGCTTAGTTATCAATCTGGTCAACAACGCCAAACGTTATGGCAAGCCGCCTATATATCTCTCAGCGACAGTCGTGCCGACCTTTATAGAGACGGCTGTAGTAGAGGATGCGGATGTTGTCAGTGAGAGCGAAATCAATACAGAGGCCCAAGAGCAGCTGGTAATATGCGTACGAGACTGCGGCGACGGCGTGGCCGAGGATCAATTAGAGCGCATTATGCAGCCGTTTGAGCGCGGTGAAACGGCGCGTACCACTCAAGGTAGTGGACTGGGTTTGGCGATTGTCAATCGAATCGCCCGCTTACATCATGGTACGGTTGAAGCCATCAATCATCCTGAGGGCGGCTTGCAGGTCTGTATACGTATACCTCTCATCTCAAAAGTTACTGGGGATGAGCGCGCGTCAACTGAGACAGCAGAGGACACAAAGTAAATAGCTCTAAAAGTAAACAGCTCTACTAGCAGTAGATTCTCTCTACTCTTTGCTGCCGATAGGCGGTGGAATGTATTTTGCGCTATTGGTAAAGGCTAAGGGCTGCGTAATCTGCGCCTGAGCCTCTTGCAAACTTTGGGTCGTTGTAGGCTGCTTGATAAATAAAAAGTAGCCGAGCGTGAGCGCATTTAATAATACCAAGCCACCAAATAGATAAGGCATAGTTAATCTCCTTTTTATCCAAGCCTTCAGGTTCAAGCGTCGATTTTCAAGCCTTGTTGTTCAAGCCTTAATGTTTCAGATGAATCTTTGCGTTTTATTTAGCTCTCAAAAGTACGGTCGCTTTTTTCTTGCGTGATTTGATCGGCGGCGATCGTCTGAGTGAGTGGCTTGATTGGCCAAGTCATCACAAAGCGGGCGCCGCCAAGCTCTGGGCTTTCATCCACACTCATACTACCACTAAACCAAAAAGCGATGCGCGATACGATAGATAGACCCAAACCATAGCCTCCTGAGGCGCGCGTACGGCTATCATCTAGGCGTGCAAAAGGAATAAACACCTTTTCGCGATCGGCCTCTGGAATGCCTTGTCCATCGTCCTCGACGCTGACAAAAGCATCGCCTTTTTTGACACCTGCACTGATGGTAATCGTTGTCTCCGCATAACGCAGGGCATTACCTGCTAAGTTTTGAATCACGCGGTGTAAATAGCGGCGATCAGCAATAGCTGTGATTTTACTGCTCGGCGGATTCCCGACGACTTTGATGTCTTTGCCCAGCGCATTGGTCTCTCGTACGATCTGCTCTACGAGCTCTTTGAGATTAACAGGTTCAAGATCTAGTTTGGGTGAGCCTTCCTCTAATTTTGCATAAGTCAAAATCTCATCAATCAAGCCGTTTAGAGACTCAATATCTTCATCGATATAATCACGCTGCATAAACCGCGAATCCTCATCCTCGGTATCAGCTAGCATATCGACTGCAAAACGAATACGTGCAACAGGCGTGCGCAGCTCATGAGAGACGGCGCGAGTCAGCTCCCGCTGTGATTCAATAAGACGCTTGATATGTTCAGTCATCGCGTTAAATGTCGCTGATAGCCGTGCAATCTCATCTTGACCGATCACTTGCACTTGAATATCCAGGTTGCCCTGACTAACCTCGTTGACCCCGACTTGGATCAGTTGCAGTTTGCGCTCAAGTGGGAAAATTAGAGCATAGACCCCAAGGCTTATCAAAAACATACTGATCAAAACCATACTGACGATTAGATTGAGCGGGAACCAATTAAATAGCGGTACTGGCCCTATCAAAATCGCCATATCATTAATTTCAGAGGGTACAACAATCTTGATTGAAGAGTTACTTTGGCTATTATTGGTATCTTGCAATAAAATAACGACTTCATCACGGCTAAGGCGTGCCATCTGATCGCTATCTAAATCAAGCGCATTGACACCTTGAAAACTCAAAGGAAAAGGAAACTTTTCTTCCAAAACGTTTAGGCGCGCACGCTTCTCAGAAAGAGTCGTGTAATAAGACAAATCATCTAACAAAAACACTGCTATCGCACGCACTTGCTGCTCAGTAACTTGCGATACCCTCGCGGTCAAAACACCGCTACCATCTGGTAGCTTGTGATAGATATCTGCATAAGTCGGTTGATTGTTATAACGCACGATAGTCTGAATATCATCGAGGCGGCGCAGCTCATTTGAATTAAAATCAATAGTATCAATAGGTACTATTTTAAAAGTAGTGCCAAATAAACTACTGGCGTCAGAGAGCCAATAGTCTCGTTGTATCTCATCCTTTTGATGATCTATGCCTTCGCTAATAAGATAAAAAGCGCCTGTTGCCATATCTTCGCGATAAGACTGTACGCGCTCTTTATTGATCGTATCCATGAGCAGCTGCGCAAATAACGCCACGCACAAACAGACTATCAAAAGACCGGCGTAAATACGTACAAAAATACTATGCTTTAAAGAAGAAACTAATGACATACGTGCGATGACCACTCATTATAAATCGAGATAAATACTAAGGCGCTAATAACTGGTAAACACCAATACAACTACTGACAATCAAACTTAGATAACGGAGCAAAACGATAAATGCTGATCTACTACCCACAATCATCGCTAATTAAACCATATAATCAGATAAATAAGTTTAAAAATTAAAACCTGTGCCATAAAAAAACCAGCTTGACGCTGGTTTTTTGTTGAAAGCTACTATAAGTTTAACCAACTAGTTGCCTTCTTTTACGAATAGATAGCCTTTGCTTCGAACGGTTTTGATACGTTTTGGGTTTTCAGGATCATCGCCGATTTTTGGACGAATACGCGAGATGCGAACATCGATAGATCTATCTTGACCATCATACTCAATACCGCGCAGACGCTCAAAGATATCCTCGCGAGACAAGATACGACCTGCATTAGAAGCCAATAACCATAACAAATCATATTCAGCACTAGTAAAGTCAACCAACTCATCGCTTAGGGTAACCGAACGTCCGCCATTGTCTATAACCAATTCACCAAACTCAAGGCGCTGCGGCACATCCTCAGATGGCGCATTCTCTGAGCGGCGCAGTAGCGCACGAATACGCGCAAGCAATACACGAGGCTGAGCAGGTTTGGCAACGTAATCATCGGCGCCCATCTCAAGACCCAATACTTGATCCATATCCTCAGTACGAGCGGTTAGCATCAAGATAGGATTTTGATAATGCGGACGTACTTCACGGCATACCGTCAAGCCATCACTACCTGGTAGCATCACATCGAGTACTACTAGATCTGGTTGTTCATTGACGATACGGCGAATAGCGCGATTCCCGTCTGTTTCTATAGCGACTTCCAAGCCATTTTTGACCAAATAGTCTTGGGTCAGCATGGCCAGACGCTCATCATCCTCAACGATCAAAATTCGCGGGGTGTTGTCTTCTTCATTCGTGGTCATTTTGGTGTCCTCTAATACATCTAAATTAAAAATGGTAAATGATCAAAATTAAATGCCAATAAAGCGGCTTGACTTATCTTAGTTTAAGTATTGCAAGTGTGGTAGCACAGTATACTACCAAACCCTAAGCTTCCTATACTATAGCTTATAGACGTTAACAAAACCTATAAATAATACCTATTAAAATTTTAGTTAACGTCCAAGATTAATTTATTTATAACCTAGCGCGAGCCTTGTTGTCTTATTCATCATTTTATAATCTAACTATTAGTAATGCGCAGATACAAACCTTGATACCTACAACAAGATAATAAATTGTGAAGACTTTAAGACACTTCATATAATGGCAGATTCATTATGATTTTAACTATTTTTGTACTAATAGTTGTCATTAAAAATTCAGTACAAACCATATCTTTTATTTTATAACAAGGCTGTATAAATTTTAGACAAAAAAAACAGCCCATAGTGGACTGTTTTTTATTAATAAGAATACTAGACGCGATTCTTAAATTTACGAATCGTTTGTAGCTGTGCTACTGATTCTGCTAATGATGCCAAAGCTGCATTGGTTTGCACCGTATCAGATTGATTCACTAGCATTTGCTCTGCCTTTTTGCGAGCTTCAACGATTTTGCTCTCATCAAGGTTATTTGCACGCATAGCCGTATCAGCTAGTACAGTAACCATTTTTGGCTGAATCTCAAGTACGCCGCCTGAGACGTAGATAACTTCTTCTTCGCCATTTGCTGCTTGTACGCGCATCGGACCTGGCTTTAATAAAGTAATCAGTGGCGTATGACCTGGCAATACACCAATCTCGCCTTCAATACCCGTTGCGATTAGCATACTGATATCGCCTGAGTATAACTCTTCACGAGCGCTTACGACGCGGCATTGTAATGTTGCCATACCTAATTCCTTATTATAAAAGTAGCTACTTGATAAGTGAGTAGTCAATCTCCCTACTCACTCATAGTCTAAAGTAGATTATGCAGCAGAAGACTTCATTTTTTCAGCTTTTGCCACTACTTCATCGATACCACCAGCCATATAGAAGGCTTGCTCTGGAAGATCATCATACTCACCTGCGATAATAGCCTTAAAGCTCGCAATAGTATCGCGTAATGAAACATACTTACCAGGTGCACCAGTAAAGACTTCAGCTACGTGGAAGGGCTGTGATAAGAAGCGCTGAATCTTACGAGCGCGGTAAACCACTAGCTTATCTTCTTCTGATAGCTCATCCATACCTAAGATAGCGATGATGTCTTTGAGCTCTTTATAGCGCTGCAAGACTTCCTGCACGCCACGAGCGACATTATAATGCTCTTCACCAATGACTTGTGGATCAAGCTGACGCGAGGTTGAATCTAGTGGATCAACAGCAGGATAGATACCTTGTGAGGCAATATCACGGCTTAGTACGACGGTTGCATCTAAGTGAGCAAATGTCGTTGCAGGTGAAGGATCCGTCAAGTCATCCGCTGGAACATAAACGGCTTGAACAGATGTAATCGAACCTGATTGCGTTGAGGTAATACGTTCTTGAAGTAGACCCATCTCTTCAGCAAGTGTTGGCTGATAACCAACCGCTGATGGCATACGGCCTAGTAGTGCAGAGACTTCTGTACCCGCTAGCGTATAGCGGTAGATATTATCAACGAACAATAAGACGTCACGACCTTTGCCAGTAGCAGGATCTTTGGTATCACGGAAGTACTCAGCCATAGTCAGGCCTGACAGTGCAACACGTAGACGGTTACCCGGTGGCTCATTCATCTGACCGTATACCATCGCAACTTTAGATTTGCTAAAGTCCTCAACGTTGACAACGCCCGCTTCTTGCATCTCGTGATAAAAGTCATTACCTTCACGAGTACGCTCACCAACACCAGCAAATACTGATAGACCTTCATGCTTTAGAGCGATGTTGTTAATCAGCTCCATCATGTTGACCGTTTTACCAACGCCAGCACCACCAAACAGACCAACTTTACCCCCTTTAGCAAACGGGCAAAGTAAATCAATAACCTTGATACCCGTCTCTAGCAATTCAGTACTGTTTGACTGATCCGCATAGCTTGGCGCTTCACGGTGAATAGACCAGCGCTCATCGGCTGCAACTGGGCCTTCTTCATCGATAGGACGACCAAGAACATCCATAATACGGCCCAAAGTACCAATACCTACAGGTACAGCAATCGGACCACCAGTGTTTGTCACTGGCAAGTTACGCTTAAGGCCTTCGGTTGAACCCATTGCGATGGTACGTACGATACCATCACCCAGCTGCTGCTGGACTTCTAAAGTGGTTTCAGTACCGTCTACTTGCAAAGCATCGTAGATTGAGGGTACTTCGTCACGGTTGAACTCAACGTCGAGAACCGCGCCAATAATCTGTACAATACGACCGCTACTCATTGCGTTCTCCTTGAACTTCTGTATATAGTAGGTTTTATAAAGGGTTTCACTTATGAAACAGCGGCAGCACCGCCAACGATTTCCGAGATCTCTCGGGTAATCGCCGCTTGACGCAGCTTGTTATAAACCAACTGTAAATCGTTAATTAAGTCGCCAGCATTATCTGTCGCCGCTTTCATCGCAACCATACGTGAGGACTGCTCGGAGGCCACGTTTTCCATAACTGCTTGATAAACAATTGACTCAATGTAGCGACCAAGCAGATCATCAATCAAAGTTTTGATGTCAGGCTCGTAAATATAATCCCAGCTTAGCTCTGTTTGTATACCGCTCTCTTCATCCCCAAACGAGCCCTCTGGTAGAGGTACCAGTTGATTGATCGTCGGCTTTTGCGTCATCGCATTGACAAACTTATTATAAACCACATAAATGCGATCTATTTTGCCATTGCTATAATCATCAAGCATCGCTTGTACTGGAGAGTTGATCTGCTCAAAAGTAGGCTTGTCACCGTAATCAGTCACCGCTGAAGTTACTTTACCGCCAAAGTTTTTGAAGAAACTGACGCCTTTTGCGCCAATGACTGCAAACTCGGCCTGTACAGACTGATTTTGATACTCTTGAATACTTTTAGATAACGCTTTGAACAAGTTAATGTTCAAACCACCAGCAAGACCACGATCAGAGGTAATGACGATGTATCCCACTTTTTCAACGGGACGCGATACCATATAAGGGTGTTTGTAATCTGATGAGGCATGTACTAAATGTGAGATAACCCGGCGCATACTGTCAGCATACGGGCGACCTACGTCCATGCGCTCTTGAGCACGGCGCATCTTACTTGCAGCGACCATTTGCATGGCGCGAGTAATCTTCTGGGTGCTTTTAATACTGGTGACTTTGGCACGTATTTCTTTTAAGCTTGCCATAATGATTCCAATATAAATGGGTTAAAAGCATTAGCAAATATAACGATATATCGTCAATGCTATGTTTATAATTAAGTTACCTATAAACAGTATCTTAGCATTTTGTAGCACTATATAGTCATATGAAGTTGGCTGCATCGCTTGATACAACCAACCAAATCAGCCTAACCCGTTAACTTAGTTTTATGAACTTAGTTTTATTAACTGAGTATTTATTAACTTAGTCGCTAATTAATTAGTAACTGTGGTTTTGTTTAAAAGTCTCAACTGCAACCTTCAAGCGAGAAGCAATATCATCATTATAGTTTGCAGTGTCATCAATTTCGTTCATCAAGTCACTTTTCTCATCATGCAAATAACGCAAGTAAGCTTCTTCAAATGCACCGATCTTCTCTACAGGCACATCCGATAAGTATCCTTCGTTAGAAGCATAGATAACGGCCGCTTGCTCAGAGATAGACATCGGCTGATACTGCTTTTGCTTCATAAGTTCTGTAACGCGTTCACCATGATCAAGCTGCTCGCGTGTGGCGTCATCGAGATCAGAGGCAAACTGAGCAAAGGCTGCAAGTTCACGATACTGAGCAAGAGCGGTACGGATACCACCAGAGAGTTTCTTAATAATCTTAGTCTGGGCGGCGCCACCAACACGTGATACCGAGATACCAGCGTTCACTGCAGGACGGATACCTGAGTTAAATAGGCTTGACTCTAAGAAGATCTGACCATCAGTAATTGAAATCACGTTAGTCGGTACAAATGCTGAGACGTCACCGGCTTGGGTTTCAATAATAGGTAGAGCAGTCAAAGACCCAGTTTTGCCAACGACTTCACCATTGGTGAACTTCTCTACATAATCCGCGTTGACGCGTGATGCACGCTCAAGCAGGCGTGAATGTAAATAGAAGACATCACCTGGATAGGCTTCGCGGCCTGGTGGACGACGTAATAGTAGTGAAATTTGACGATAAGCGACTGCCTGCTTTGATAAATCATCAAATACAATCAGTGCATCTTCACCGCGGTCACGGAAGTACTCACCCATCGTACAACCTGAGTACGGCGCAATGTACTGTAGCGCTGCAGGCTCTGAAGCTGATGCAACAACAACCGTGGTATATTCTAGCGCGCCTGTTTGCTCGAGCTTACGTACAACGTTCGCAATCGTAGAGCGTTTTTGACCGATAGCGACATAGACACACTTAATACCAGAGGATTTCTGAGCGATGATCGCATCGATAGCCATCGCGGTTTTACCCGTCTGACGGTCACCAATGATAAGCTCACGCTGACCGCGACCGATTGGAATCATGGTGTCAACAGCTTTATAACCGGTCATTACTGGCTGATCTACGGATTGACGGTCGATAACGCCTGGGGCGATTTTTTCGACTTTATCCGTCATCTTGGCATTGATAGGACCTTTGCCATCAATAGGATTACCCAAGGCATCAACAACACGGCCGAGCAACTCAGGACCTACTGGTACTTCTAAAATACGACCAGTACAATAGGCTTTTTGACCTTCTTGTAGTTTTAGGAAGTCACCAAGTACGACCGCGCCAACAGAATCACGCTCTAAGTTAAGCGCCATTCCGTAGATTTCGCCTTCAAACTCAATCATTTCGCCGTACATGGCATCTTCAAGACCATGAATCTGCACAATACCGTCAGATACTTTGACAATTGTGCCTTCATTTTTTGCAGTTGCACCTGCATCAAGGTCTTGAATACGCTGCTTAATCAGATTACTGATTTCCGCTGGATTCAATTGTTGCATTGCCTTGTTTCCTTTAATTTATGATAACTCGCCTATTGACTCAAATACGTCCCTTGAGGCCCAAACTCAATCGGTTGGTACCTACAAACATACTAAGCCATTAGCTGTGTTTTTAACTGTTGTAACTTACCGCGCATAGAATCGTCGATAATCTTGTCACCGACTTTGATTGTAGCGCCTGCCAAGAGACTAGGGTCGACCGTTTCGTGAATCACTACGCTTGCATTTAGTGATGCTGCAAGGCGCGATTGGAACATTTCACGCTGCGCGTCAGTCAGTGGGTAGGCAGAAGTCACATAGGCGTCAAGTTGCTTTAAGCTGAGTGCTTTATGGCGACGATAGTGCTCATAAACTTCAGGAAGCAGTGCCAGACGCTCTTGCTGCGCTAACTGATTTATAAAGTTGCTAAGCGCGAGAGATACTTTAGGGTAGCTTGTGCTGCTATCGTAACGTGTGCCTTTACTCTCACCTAGTAATTGCTTTAGGGCAGAGTCGCTTGCGCCAGCTACTTGTGTATCGTAAAGATCGATTAAAGCGGCTGACTTGTGCTCAGCCGTAACAGCTGGGTTCTCTAGCAAGGCGTGAAACGATTTGTCATGGACAATGGTGCTAGCAACAAACAGGAAGTCTTCCCACTCGTTGACCGCACCGTTATCATTGGCATAGTCAAACGCCGCTTTTGCGTAGGGTCGTGCTAAGGTTGATAAGTCAGCCATTATATCCTCACAGTTACAGCTTCGCCGCCAGTTGTTCTAACATGCTGGCATGTTTTTGTGCATCGACTCTATCTTGCAGAATCTTTTCGGCACCAAGTACAGAAAGTTCAGCCACTTGAGCACGTAGTGATTCACGCGCCTGATTGATCTCTTGGTCGATGGCCGCTTGTGCTTGCTGACGGATGCGCTCACCTTCCACTTGGGCTTGTGTTTTTGCATCTTCAACGAGCTGGTTGGCGCTTTTGTTCGCTTGCTCTATCAAGGCAGCTGCTTTAGTCTTTGCAAGATTAAGCTCTTGCTCGACGTCTTGCTCTGCGGAAGCCAAATCTGCTTTTGCTTTTTCTGCGGCATTTAAGCCATCAGCAATTTTGCGCTGTCGCTCGTTGATAGCACCGATAAGCGGTGGCCATACGAACTTCATGCAGAAAATTACAAAAATTGCAAAAGAGATAGCCTGACCGACGATAGTAAAATTGATATTCACGTGATCACCTCTTTGTTAATGAAAAATCAGTTTCATTGATCATGTTTGGCTCTTATAAGTCTACTAGTTTTGACGATCTACTGAGCTTACCAATATCAAAAGCCAAACATTTACAACTGAGCTTTCTGATTAACCTGCTAGAGGGCTTGCAAATAACAATAGCATAGCAATACCAACACCGATCATTGGAATCGCATCAAGTAGACCTGCGACGATGAACATACGAGTTTGCAATTGTGAACCAAGCTCTGGCTGACGGGCAACGCCTTCTAGGAACTTACCACCTAAAATTGCAAAGCCAATACCTGTACCTAGTGCACCTAGACCGATAAGAAGTGCTACTGCGATAACCGTGTAGCCGTTTAATACTGCTAATACTGGATCCATTGATGTATCCTCTTTTACCTATAGAAAAATTAATGTTCAGTTGATGATGCAAGTGACATATAAACGATTGTCAACATCATAAATACGAACGCTTGAAGGGTAATGATTAAGATGTGGAAGATAGCCCACGGTACTGACAGCGCCCACTGAATCCAAAACGGCATCAGCGCAATCAGAATAAAGATCAACTCACCAGCATACATGTTACCAAAGAGTCGCAAACCTAGTGACACAGGCTTTGCAATCAAAGTAACAAACTCGAGGATAAAGTTGATTGGGATTAAAATAATTTGTACGATTGGGTTTTTGGCACTAAAGGGATGTAGCGTCAATTCACCAATAAATCCGCCAACGCCTTTGGCTTTAATACTGTAGTAAATAATCAAAGCAAAGACTGCAAATGACATACCTAGCGTAATATTAGGATCAGTTGTTGGTACGATTTTGAAGAAGACATGATGTGAGTCATAGCCCATCGCCGCACCAACTTGCCCTGCTAGAGACGGGATAAAGTCAATGGGCACTAAGTCCATCAAGTTCATCAAAAAGATCCAGACAAAGATAGTCAAAGCCAGTGGCGCAATCAGTTTTGAGGTACCGCTGTAAGAGTCACGAACGTTGTTGTCCACAAACTCAACGATCAGCTCAACCGCTGCTTGAGTTTTGCTAGGAACACCTGAGGTGACTTTTTTAGCCACCATCCAAAACATGACACAGAACAAAATACCTAGACCGATTGACCATAGCATAGAGTCAAGATGAATGGCATTAAAGCCCATCTGCCCAGCTTCTTCTGCGCTGTAAGCAACTTTCCAGCCCTCCCCAGGCAGATAGCCATACGTCCAATGCGTTAAATGGTGAGAGATATATTCTGATGATGTTTGTTCGGATGCCATAATGTAAGCTTCTTATTAATCAACGATTTAATCAACTACCAAAAATATAGTTGTCATCTGTTAAGTGGTT
>NZ_JBQQFC010000013.1:0-22872 GCF_052258445.1 Psychrobacter sp. T6-1 | reverse complement strand
ACTTGCGCGCCAGCCGCGGCGGCAACTAATGCTGAGGCAGTAGAGACATTGAATAGATTAGCGCCATCACCGCCCGTACCGACGATATCGACTAAATAGTCGCAACCTTTAGGCTCGATATTAGCAGCGAGTGCGCGCATGGCACTGGCCGCTGCGGTAATCTCGTCAATAGACTCGCCCTTCATACGTAGGCCCGTCAATACAGCGCCCATCATAGCGTCGCTACATTTGCCTTGCATAATGATCAGCATAACCTCACGCATCTCATCAAAGGTCAAATCGATACGTTGCAAGATTCGATCTAAAGCACTTGTCAATAGCTTATGTATTTGATCATCAGAGAGCTGTGCGATGTCTTTGTGCGTAGAGGTACTAACTTTTGAAGCACTAACGTTTGATGTGCTTTGAGTGGTATCTATGGTCATAAAAAATCACTTATTTATTATATTTTTAGGTAAAGGTATGATTAACGAAGTTATTTAATAATAATGGTTAACTCACTTCAGGCAATTCATCTACGCCTAGCACCTCTAAATTATGCGTGATCAAGAAGTTATTAAGAAGCTGATAGCCTGCAAGGCTCAAGATAGACTCGGGGTGAAATTGCACGCCTTCAATAGCAAAAGTTTTGTGACGTACACCCATGATCTCCTCAATGCTACCGTCAGTATTCTGTGTCCAAGCGGTTACCTCAAGACAATCAGGTAGGCTTGCCTTATCTACGACCAATGAGTGGTAGCGAGTGAATTCAGACGGATTAGGCAAACCTGCAAACACGCCTTTATCATTGTGATAAACCGCAGACAAACGCCCGTGCATCACCTCACCCGCTTTGACTACCTTACCACCAAACGCCTGCCCAATCGCCTGATGACCCAAGCAGATACCTAATATAGGTATGACCCCTTTGAATGTTTCAATGACTTCTAAGGAGATACCAGCACGATCAGGGTCACAAGGGCCCGGTCCAATGACGATGACATCTGGCGTCAGCGTCTTGATTTGCTCAATACTCGTCTGATCATTACGCCATACCGTGATGTCCTGTTTAAGCTCACCGAAGTATTGTACGATGTTGTACGTAAAGCTGTCGTAATTGTCGATCATCAAAATCATGGTATTCTCTTTTTTGTCTATGTATCAAAAGCATTTATTACTAAAATATAAGTCACGAATGCTTGAATCATATGAGCTTACATTAAGGACGCTCAAATCTATTTTAAGCTAAACATACCAGCACATTGTCACTTTACTTTTATGAGGTAAAGAATATGCAATGCAAGATATCTTACCACTATTTTATCAGGTATCAAGCCATCAGGACGAGCAGCAATTTATTATCGCTAATCGATACATCCTAATGTCATTGAGGTTTGGGTTAGAATCAAGCGTCAGCATATAATGCACCAAAGCTATCTGTTCTATCAAAATTGGTGCGAGTTATGCATTTATTTGGTGCATAAGATCCTGTTATTTATCACGTGATTCTCGGAGCACTAAGGCGACAATCGTAAAACTATGCTAAGTCTCTACGTACTTAATAAAGCAAGAGCAGCTTATCTATATTGACTTTGTCGATTAAATCTATCTCTACTTTTAAGTTAAATAATATAAAGTGGCACAGCCGTTGCATCCTGTTTAAATGAGACACCGTCATGAGTACGGTAACTGTCACAAGTACGTTAACAATCATGACTTGATCGTTAACATAGCCAATTTGGGCAATCATTTTAAAGTTTGTGCGCAGAAGGTAAATATCAGTTCAGCAATGTTGTGCAGATATTGCTAAAATAGCGCCGATAACGAGACAAAGTTTTTTAAGATAGCCTTATTAGTAAGTTATTAAGATACGGCTTGTACTTAGCAATAAGTACTTAGTAACGAGCAAATAAAACTTAAATTGTAATACTACGATAACCTCAACGGAGACTGTTTATGTCGAATAAATTACTGGATCTTATCGAATCAACCAATGCCAAGTGGGTTGACTTTCGTTTTACCGACACTCGCGGTAAAGAGCAGCACATCAGCTTTCCAGCGCACAGCATTGACGAAGATGTGATGGAAGATGGCAAAATGTTTGACGGCTCATCAATCGCAGGCTGGAAGGGCATTGAAGCCTCAGATATGATCTTGCGCCCTGACCCTGAGACTGCTTTTTTAGATCCGTTCTTTGATGCAGTAACGATAGTTGTGACTTGCGACATCATCGAGCCATCAACCTTGCAGGGTTACGATCGCGACCCACGCTCTATCGCTCGCCGCGCTGAGGAGTACTTAAAATCTACAGGCATTGGTGATACCGCTTATTTTGGTCCAGAGCCAGAGTTTTTTGTCTTTGATGATGTTAAATGGTCAATCGATATGTCAGGCGTCAGTCATAAGATCACTGCTGAAGAAGCAGCTTGGTCGACGAATGAGACTTATGAGTGGGGCAACATGGCGCATCGTCCGCGCGTCAAAGGTGGCTATTTCCCAGTACCCCCTATCGATAGCTCGCATGATATGCGCGCGGTAATGTGTGAGCGTATCGAAGAGATCGTCGGTGAGGGCACAGTAGAGGTACATCATCACGAAGTCGCTTCTTGCCAGTCTGAGATTGGTGTTGCGTTCAATACTATGGTTCGTAAAGCGGACGAAGTACAGCAATTAAAATATGTCGTTCACAATGTCGCCCATCAGTTTGGCAAAACAGCTACTTTTATGCCAAAGCCAATCGTTGGTGATAATGGTTCAGGTATGCATGTACATATCTCCATCTCAAAAGACGGCGTCAATACTTTCTCAGGTGATGAGTACGCGGGTCTGTCTGAGACCGCGCTGTATTTCGTTGGTGGTATCATCAAACATGCGCGTGCTTTAAACGCGATTACTAACCCATCGACCAACAGCTACAAGCGTCTAGTGCCGCATTATGAGGCACCGATTAAGCTGGCTTATTCTGCCTCAAACCGCTCAGCGTCTATTCGCATTCCACATGTGAGCAGTCCAAAAGCCGTTCGCGTCGAAGCACGTTTTCCTGATCCAACAGCGAATCCATACCTTGCTTTTGCCGCACTACTGATGGCGGGTCTTGATGGTATTCAGAACAAGATGCATCCAGGTGAAGCGGCTGACAAGAACTTGTATGACTTGCCACCAGAAGAAGAAGCACAAATCCCAACGGTAGCTGAGAGCTTAGAAGTTGCCCTACAAGCCTTGCGTGATGATCATGAGTTCTTGTTAAAGGGTGATGTCTTCACCAAAGATATGCTAGACGCCTTTATCGCACTAAAAGAAGAAGAAGTTCAGCGTGTTAATGTGACCGTACATCCTGTCGAGTTTGACTTGTACTATAGCTGCTAGTGAACACTTAGAGCTTTTAGTGGTTTAATCTCATAATAACCAGTTAAGTTAATCTTAGCTGGTTTTTTATGGTTTATGGTTTGGTAGTTAAACTGTTGCTATAAATTTGATATTGTCTCTGCTAAAAATTACATTATCAAAGCCACTACTGAATCAAATTTAAAAATAAAGCATAATAGTCGTCATTAAATATTATTAACATAGGTCAACTTACTATGATGCCAACTTTTAAAATGAAGTCTCTAATGAATAATCGAGCAGTAGCTCTGCTGGCAGGTTTGATGATAGGGTCAGCCAGTCTTTGTGCGCCTTTGGCCAATGCCGCCTCAATTTATAAAGTCATTGACGAGCAGACCGGTCAGGTCACTTTTACCGATCGCCCGCAAAACTACGAGCAGCAAGCCGGCAAACAGGTCATAGACACTAATGTCAGTACTGGTAACGAGTCGAGTCGTTCAACTAATAATCAATCAACTAACAATAGTAGTAGCCAATCTAATCCTGTTAACTTAGCAACGATAGAGCCTACAGCACGTGCGCCGATAAATTATCAACTGGCTATGATCGAACCTAGTGAAGAGCGTGCTTACCAGCGCCCAGGACAAATCATCACTGTCAATTTGCAACTGAGTCCAGCGCTACAGACTGGGGACAGCATCAGTATCTATATAGACGATCAACTAATATCGCAAGGAATTACCGCATCGATTGCGACGGTCAACCTCAATCCAGGTGAGCACACCATTCAAGCGATAATACAAAATAGTACAGGACAAGTCGTTAATCGGATTAGTCGCACTGTCTACGTCATCCAAAATACCGCTATCTTGCAAAATAAAAAGCGAGTTGCGCAGCAGCTTCAGGCTTATCAAAACTTGCCTTGGCATCAAAAACTACGACTAAAAATGCGTCGAGACAGTACTGTCTCTAAATAAAAATAGTTGCAAATAAAAGTGCTAAAATCAGAAAAATTTTTCATAATAAAAAAAGGTCAGCACTAATAATGCTGACCTTTTGGCGTTATAAGTTGACGTTATTTGTTTAGCTCAATCGTACCGTTGGCAGTGACTGAGATGGTGCTATTACCAGATTCAAAGTTTTGACTGGGAATTGAGGACTCCGCATCAGCGGCGCGCATTGAGCTATACATAGGGCGCGGGAAGTTATTGTTACCCGTATTAAGATTAACCGTGATGACGCGATAGCCACGAGCATCCCAAGCACGGGTCAAGTTTTTAGCCTGCTGCTGAAAGGCGCGGGAGGCGTCAGTCATTAGCTTTTGCTCAAGCGCGTCCTTTTTAATCTCAGAGACACCAAAGTTTAGATTATTCATCACCAAAGTCTCTTGCAAGTCTGCTATGAGTTGGCTAGTCGCGGTGAAGTCAGTACTTTTTAGATCGATATTTGCTTGTCCTGTCCAACCAATGATTTTGTCATTCTTATCATAACGGGGATAAGTACTTTGCTGACCGGTACTCACCGTTACAGTAGGGTAGCGTTTAGCGATCGCTAAGGCTCTGTTAATAGAGGTATTAAGCGTCGTTGCTAAGGTTTTGGCATCAGTTGCTTGTGCTTTTTTATACATACTAGCGCGCACTTCGTCATTAGCAATCTCCTCTTTGACTTCTGTCTGAAAGCTAATTTGGTCATAACCAGTCGGTTCAGCATGAGCAGGGCTCATCATCGCTGTAAGCAGTGCTGCGCTACTGGTAGCCATAATAGTTTTAATAATTAGTGTTGTTTTCATCATGTTCTCCTTGTTTTAAACTGTTAATTATTATTAATGAAGCTTATTTATTAAAGATATTTTTTAGACTTAGTTAACATAGCAAATTTTACGCTTAATACCATAAGTATTTTGTCAGGTAAGTTGCTACTTTCTAAAGCTTATAATAAAGAACGTTTACGATAGGGGTTGTAAAAAGCCAAAAAGTGAGTATAATTTGCAACTGGTGGCTCCATTGGTAGCCTCGCAACAGTGTTCTATGAACCCCGCCAGGACCGGAAGGTAGCAACGGTAATAGATTCATTGTGTGCCGAGGATGTGCTGATGGAGTCGCTTTTTTTTGCCTAAAATTTGATAAATGCCTTCGCACTTACTTATACTAGTATAATATCGTTATACTCATCTCAATTGCCTTTAAACTCTTTTAATACCTTAATGATAAGTAGGATAGTCGTCACCCATGAGTGATATCCAAGACACGCAGCATCAAACGCCAACTCCTATACCGCAATCATCAGTTACCCAAAGACTGATGCAACAGCGGCAGATTTTGGCGATGATGGGTATCGGACAATGGGTGCAGCCTGATTCTTTGACGTTAAACATCGATGATATAGGGATAGCTGAGGAACAAATACTGGTATCAGCGCCAGTTGTCATAGATAGTGCTTCAGATACAAGCCTTGAGTCAAGTCGTCACTCACAAGCACCGGCGCAAGATACGCCAGTTGCTGAGATTAGCGAAAACCAAAGTGTTGCTGGTGATGATATAAAACCGAACTCTATTGCCGAAGCGGATTACCATTTTGATAGTATCGATCCTGTAGAATCCTCTGTAGCCCCAGCCATAGCACCACTTTTAGATCAAGTCACAACTTTGACTCCTCACTCTTACAGTGATGACAAAGAGGATTTTGCAACGCAAGATAAAGTAGCCCCCTTTGATTTACAAGGCGCACGTTACAGCAATTGGGTGCTAATAGTCGATATCCAAGCGTTAGATAGCAACGGTCAAAAACTGTGGCAAAATATCGTTCAGGCTTTATCATTAAACTGCGAAACCACCTCTTTTCCTATCTGTGCTGGCATGGATACCGCTGAGCTTGCCAATGCCAGTTTGGCAGGCTATATCTTTAGGATTGGTAGGAGCGAGGAGATACAAGTTGCTGCATTGACCGAACTACCTGAGGGTTTGACGCATCCTAAGCTAGCTCAGGTACCAACGCTAAGTGTAATGCTTACAGATAGTATGCTTAAGCGCGAGCTCTGGCAGCAGATATCTAGCTGATAATTCTGCAATATCATTTACAATTATCCTTTTTTATAAAAACTCAGATAAAATACTCCCTTTTATATCTTCCTATTTAGGATAGTGGCTATGTCTTTAAATAATATGTCTTCAAACAATGCGTCTACCAATACAACTTCAGCATCTGATACCTCAGCGCCGCATCGTCTGCCTAATTTTTGTGCAGGTCCTGCGGCTATACCAACCGAAGTCTTAGCATGCGCGCAAAGTGAGATGCTTGATTGGCAAGGTCGCGGCGTCTCAGTTATGGAGATGAGCCACCGTAGCAAAGACTATATGGCCATTGCCCAAAAAGCTGAGACTAAATTACGCTCCTTGATGGCTATTCCTGATAATTATAAAGTGCTGTTTTTGCAAGGCGGCGCCAGCTTACAGTTTTCAGCGATTCCACTGAATCTGTTAAATGGCGGTCCAGCAGATTACCTAACAACAGGCGCGTGGTCAGGCAAGGCGATAAAAGAGGCCAAGCGTTACGAGGCGCTCGGTCTGGGTGGTATCAATCAAGTTGCCACGGGCAAAGACAGTAATTTTACTACTGTGCCTGCTATGAGCGAGTGGCAGCTTAGCGATAATGCTGCTTATTTTCACTACTGCGCCAATGAGACCATTCACGGGTTGCAAATCTTTGAGCCGCCGCAAGTTGAGGCGCCACTTGTCGTTGATATGTCTTCATGCATCTTGTCGCAGCCGATTGATGTGTCTAAATACGGGATGATTTATGCAGGCGCGCAAAAGAACATCGGTCCTGCAGGTTTGCTCATCGTCATTATTCGTGACGATCTATTAGATCAAGCCAGCGAGTGGTGTCCGCTGCTGCTCAATTATGGTCATCAAGCCGACAAAGAATCGATGTCGAACACGCCAGCCACCTATTCGTGGTATTTAGCGGGTCTTGTCTTTGATTGGTTAGAAGCGCAGGGCGGGGTCGAAGCCATCGGTAAGATCAATCAGCAAAAAGCCGATTTGCTATATCAGACTATCGATGACAGCGACTTTTATCATAATCCCGTCGAGCCTGAGTATCGCTCTATCATGAACGTGCCGTTTACTCTAGCAGATAGTAGTTTGGATAAAGTATTTTTAGAAGAGTCAGAGCAGGCAGGGTTGCTAAGTCTAAAAGGTCATCGTGACGTCGGCGGTATGCGCGCGAGTATCTACAATGCGGTGCCACTTGAGTGGGTACAGCTATTGGTGGACTTTATGAAAGACTTCGAAAAAAAGTATGCTTAATAAGCTGGTACAATTATTGGATAAAAAGTAAATACTAAAAACGTAGCTCAATATGGGCTGCGTTTTTTTGTGACTGTTTATAAAATGTTTGTCTGGGCGCAAGCACTCTTGCAAATCATTAGGTTAAAAAAGCTAAGTTTGTTATGATTAAATTTTACAGCTTGCCTAAACTGATGATGGTTTTTGATGAGCTGATGATAAGCTGCCGAATGGATTGAGTTGTTCTAGTCTCTATTATGATAAAAAAAGCTACCCTACAAAATGCCTTGCTAAGTTCCGCCATAGGCGCTGTGATCTGCTGGATACCAAGCAGCGTAGCAGCGCCCATTACGACTCAAGCGCTCGGTCACAACAGCACTGCTGAGTATATTGACGCGCCTTTTATGCCCTATGCCAATCCTGATGCACCAACAGGCGGTACGCTATCCCTAGATGCGCGTGGCACCTTTAATAGTGCCAACAAATGGATGACCACTGGAGTGGCGATGGTCGGTACAGATTATCTGTATGATACCCTTATGACCGGCTCACTTAATGAAGCCTTTACTATGTATCCGCAGCTGGCGACAAAGGTCACCTATGATCCCGATGATGCCAGCTGGATTATCTATCATCTTAACCCAAAGGCGCACTTTTGGGAGGGATCGCCTGTGACCAGTACGGACGTCAAAGCGACCTATGATGCGATACTGACTAAAGGGCCGATGTATATTCGTAGTTATTTGAGCGATATTAAAGAGGTGCAAATCATTGATGAGCATCAAGTTAAATTTGTCTTTAACAATGCGGATAACAAAGAGATACTGCTCACTGTTGGTCAATTTCCAGTCTTTAAAAAATCCTCCGTAGATGCCGACTTTGAGAGTATTAGTCTGACGCCACTTATCGGTAGTGGCCCCTACAAGCTTGGTCGCGTCGACGCTGGGCGCTCAGTCAGTTATGTGCGTGACCCCAATTATTGGGGACGCGATATTATGGTCAATCGCGGTCGTTATAATTTTGATATGATTAAGTTTGTCTACTATCAAAGTGATGAGATTGCCTTTGAAGGGTTTAAATCGGGTCAATACCGCTTTCGTCCCGAAAACAAAGCCTCAAACTGGGCGACGGGCTATAATTTCCCAGCGGTCAAAGCAGGCATGATAAAAAAAGAATCGATCACCAGTCAAAACCCCGTACCAATGCAGGGGCTAATTATGAACCTGCGTCGTCCGCTGTTCCAAGACATCCGGGTACGCCAAGCGCTAAGCTTAGCCTATGATTTTGAGTGGATGAATAAGACCTTGTTCCATGATCAGTATGAACGCCTGCAAAGCTTTTATCACGGCTCAGAGCTAGCAGCGACTGGCGCGCCTTCAGATCTTGAGAGGCAAGTACTAGCACCGCTTTTAGATGAGCTTGAACCCATTCACAGACAAGGCGTGCTGGAGGATTGGCAAGTAGAGATGAGCGATGGCAAAGGCTTTAATCGGCAGGGGTTACTAAAAGCTCGGCAGTTATTGCTCGATGCTGGGTTTTATTATGATGATATGAAACTTTATCAGCCCAATGGTACGCTAGCGCAAATTGAGATATTGATGACAGGCGAGACCATGGGGCGGGTATTATTGCCCTATATTCGCAACCTTGAGCGTTTGGGGTTTGATGCCACATTGCGTCAAGTTGACGGCCCGCAGTATTTTGAGCGCACGCGTAGCTATGATTATGATATGACGGTTGATGTCTTTGCCCAAAGTCTATCACCTGGCGCTGAACAAGCCGCCTTTTGGGGTAGCGCCGCTGCGGACGAGCCTGGTAATCATAATACAATCGGTATCAAAAATGCCGCTATCGATAGTGTGGTCGAGTCCCTTATCGCTGCCAAAAGCCGTGACGAGATTATTTTGTACACTCAAGTACTCGATCGCTTGTTGCGCGCTGGTCATTATCTAGTACCCTTGTATGGTAAGTCTGAGACGAATGTAGCGTACTGGGATCAGTATCGTCATGCTACTTTGCCAACTAATGCGGTGGGTATTGACTACTGGTGGGTAGACAAAGAAGGCGAGCGCCGCGTCAATGAATATCTGGGTCAATAGTTGCACAACCTAAAAAGTTTATCGCTTAGCATCAAGACAATAAATGAAAATAACTTCTAGTAAGGATTTACCATGAGTATTCAAATCCATCCGATTAAAGCTTTTACCGATAACTACATTTGGACGCTGATTAATAAGAATAATAAACAGGCGATAGTTATCGATCCAGGTCAGTCAGCGCCCGTTGCTGACTACATGAAAGCGCATGATCTAGAAATGACCTCAATTTGGACGACCCATCATCACTATGATCATGTTGGCGGGGTTATGGAGTTACAAGAGTATTTTCCGATGACTCATATCGTCGCCCATAGTGAGCACGGCGTTGAAGAAGATCAAACGGTCAAAGACGGTAGCACAGTGAGCGCTTGGGGTCATTCCGCACAAATATGGGATATACCGGGACACACCGAAACGCATATCGCCTACATCCTAGATATCGATGGACAAAAGCACGCGTTTTGCGGAGACACCCTGTTTAGTGGCGGCTGTGGTCGCGTCTTCACAGGCACTATAGAGGAGCTCTATGACAGCCTAAGACGTCTAAACGAGCTGCCTGCTGATACGTTGCTGTATCCAGCGCATGAGTACACCGCTAACAATTTGCGCTTTGGTCTTAGCATAGAGCCAGATAATCAAGCAATGATAAAAGCCTTGGCGCGAGCTGAGGAGCTGAGCGAACAAGGCATACCGACGCTGCCTGTCACTTTAGAGCATGAGCGCGCTATCAATGTGTTTATGCGAGCGAATGAGCCAAGTGTCATCGCTGGCGTGAGTGCTAAAAGACACTTAGAGGATGATAAATCTTTAACGGTATTTGCAGCACTGCGCGAGCTTAAAAACGATTTTTAAAACTTTAAGTTTCTTGGCTTTTGCTATCCATTGATTTGTTTTTTGCTCGTCTCTTGTACTTAGGAAATCGTCACTATGGGCCGTTATATCTTAAAAAGACTACTGCTGATAGTGCCGACGCTATTCTTAATTTTGCTGGCTAATTTTGTCATTGTGCAAGCCGCCCCTGGTGGTCCTGTCGAGCAGCAATTAGCACTTATCGAACAAGGCGCAAAAGATAGCGCCATAAATGGTGGCGTGGGCGCTGGCAGTTCAGGAAGCAATAGCACCTATCAAGGCACACGCGGACTCTCTGATGACATGGTCGCTGCGATTAATGCTCAGTACGGCTTTGACAAGTCCGCGCCAGAACGCTTTTGGCTCATGCTTAAAAGTTACGCGCAGCTCGATTTTGGGAAGTCGTTCTTTAAAGGTCAAACCGTAACCGATTTAATTATCGAAAAGCTGCCTGTTTCCATCTCACTTGGGCTTTGGAGTACGCTACTCATTTATATGATTGCTATTCCACTTGGTGTTTATAAGGCGATGCATCATGGCTCAGCGGTAGACAAGGCAACGGCGATGCTACTTGCAATTGGACATGCTATACCAGTATTTGTATTCGCCGTAATTTTGCTCGTATTCTTCGCAGGGGGCAGTTATTGGAATATTTTTCCACTACAAGGACTGACCTCTGAGAACTTTGATCAATTAACGACACTCGGCAAAATTAAAGATTACTTTTGGCATTTAGCGCTCCCGCTGCTCGCTAGTACAGTAGGCGGCTTCGCTGGATTAACTTATTTGACCAAGTTTAGCTTTTTAGAAGAGCTGGGCAAGCAGTACGTATTAACCGCGCGCGCCAAAGGTTTGGGCGAGCGCCAAGTGCTCTACGGTCACGTCTTTCGTAATGCTATGCTGATCATCATTGCGGGTATTCCAGCGGCAATCGTTGGTATTTTCTTTGCGGGCAACTTTTTGATTGAGATTATCTTTAAGCTTGATGGCTTAGGTTTGCTCGGCTTTGAAGCCATTCAGCAGCGTGATTATCCTGTCATTTTTGGAACGTTATTTATCTTTACCTTAGTTGGTCTGCTATTACAGCTTATCAGTGATATCAGTTATCATCTGATTGACCCTCGCATTGATTTTGAGGGTCGCTAATGTCAAGTCAGCATTCTATTGTGACCCCTTTATCCCAAACAAAAAAACGCCGCTTAAATCCTGTTTGGCAAGCGCGGCTGGATCGTTTTCGTCATAACCGTCTCGGCGTTATCTCTCTCATTATTTTCACGATTGTTTTTGTCATCTGTATGGCGGTCAATGTGATTGCTAATGATAAGCCTTTACTTGTCAATTACGATGGTGACTATTATGTCCCTGTGCTAAAAGCCTATCCCGAGACGGCCTTTGGCGGGATATTTGAGACCGAAGCTAACTATAAAGATCCTGCGGTACAAGCATTGATAGAGTCTAAAGGCTATCTTCTCATGCCGCCCATTGCCTTTGCCGATCAAACGCCTAACGTTGAGCTGGGGCTGCCATATCCTGCGCCGCCCAATAGCCAAAACTGGCTGGGCACCGATGATCAAGGCCGCGATGTATTGGCTCGTATCCTTTACGGCATGCGCGTGTCACTCCTATTTGGCTTAGCGTTAACGCTAGCAGGTGCGTTTATCGGTATTATCGTCGGTGCTATTCAAGGCTACTATGGGGGCTGGGTGGATCTGGCAGGTCAGCGATTTATGGAAGTCTGGGGCGGGATGCCGCAGCTGTTTATGATTATTATTTTAGTCAGCCTATTTAGCCCTAGCATTACCATATTGTTCGGGCTCATGCTGCTCTTTGGTTGGATGGGACTGGTGGGTCTGGTGCGCGCTGAGTTTTTGCGCGCCCGTAATTTTGATTATGTACGTGCGGCGCGTAACCTTGGCGTATCTGACACGCAGATTATGCTCAAGCATATCTTACCTAATGCTTTGGCGTCTAGTCTATCGCAGCTACCTTTTATATTAACGGCTAATATCATTGCACTCACCGCCCTAGACTTTTTGGGTTATGGTCTACCGCCAGGGTCGCCGTCCTTAGGTGAGCTGATGGTACAGGGCAAAAACAACCTTGATGCACCGTGGCTTGCCTTATCAGGATTCTTTAGCTTAACCTTTATTTTATCCTTACTAATATTCATAGGTGAGGCGCTACGAGATGCGTTCGATCCGAGGCGCTCATAATATGATGACACCTATTCAAAAAGAGCCGTCCGCAGTGCTCGATCAGACCAACAAGCATGCAAAAGTTATGCTGACGGTCAATAATCTATCCATTGTGACGGATACCAGTATAGCGCTCGTAGACAAGCTCAGCTATCAGCTGCGTCAAGGCGAAACGCTGGCTATCGTAGGGGAGTCAGGCTCAGGCAAATCTATCGCCAGTCTTGCGCTGCTCGGATTATTACCTAATAGTCTGATAGTGAGCGGTGAGGCGCAATTGGCTCACGCTTCAGATAGGGCTCCTCAACCAAAAGCCAATAGCTTGCCGATAGCCAATAGCAAGTCGCGCAATCAGTCCCTCAGGCACATTCGTGGTCAGCGTATCGGTATGATATTTCAAGAGCCGATGACGGCGCTCAATCCGCTTCATACGGTTGCTAAGCAAATCGCTGAGTCGCTACGTTTGGTTGGTGTACCTAAAAAAGAGTGGCGCGCGCGTAGCATTGCACTATTAAACGACGTCAATATCACAGACCCTGCGGATAAGCTAAGTCGCTATCCGCATGAGCTCTCAGGCGGTCAGCGCCAGCGCGTGATGATAGCCATGGCACTGGCGCAGCAGCCTGATATTTTGATCGCCGACGAGCCAACCACAGCACTTGATGTCACTTTGCAACATGAGATATTGGCGCTCTTAAATGATTTAAAGCTTGAGCATAATATGGCGATGATACTGATCAGTCATGATCTCAATCTAGTTAAGCGCTATAGCGATGAGATTATCGTTATGCGCCAGGGTCAGACGATAGAGCAGGGTCAAACCTCAGATATCTTTGCTCAGCCAAAAGCGGACTATACGCGCACCCTTATGGCACAAGACTTTGGTCAAGCGCTTAGTCTATCTAAAAGCTGTGACAGTGATGTCAAGGTACTAGAGGTTGAGCAATTGGGTGTGCAATTCCCTGTAGAAAAAAGCCTATTCGGTGGCACCAAACGCTGGTTTGCGGCGGTCAGTGATCTAGATATGACCCTAAAGGCGGGCGAGGCCTTGGGTGTGGTCGGTGAGTCGGGCTCAGGTAAGACAACGACGGCGCTTGCATTAAGTAGATTACTCAGTAATCAAGCCAAGGTGAACGGGCAAATTACCATCGGTGGTCAAGACATCACCAAGCTGTCCAAAAGCGAGCTACGGGAGTTTCGCGCGCAGATTCAAATGGTGTTTCAAGACCCCTTTGCTAGTATTAACCCGCGTATGACCGTTATGCAAATTATCGAAGAGGGGCTACTAGTACAGGGGGTAGCAAAAGTGGCGCGCCAGCAAGCGGTCATAGACAGTCTGGCGACGGTGCATCTACCTAGTGAATTTATCCATCGCTATCCGCATGAGCTCTCAGGCGGTCAACGTCAACGAGTAGCGCTGGCACGAGCACTCGTTATGCAGCCGCAACTGCTGATATTAGATGAGCCAACCTCAGCACTAGATAGTACGACGCAGGTGACGGTAGTCAAACTGCTGCGCGAGATTCAAGCCAATCTTAACATCAGCTATGTGTTTATCAGTCATGATCTAAAGGTTGTACGGGCTTTGTGTCAGCATATTATGGTACTCAAAGACGGCAAATGTATCGAGTCAGGAGCAACTGAAGAGATGTTTAATCAGCCGCAGCACCCTTATGCCAAACAGTTATTACAAGCGAGCATGGCATAAACCATAGCACTCCTAAAACAGTTAGAACACATCAGTTCATAGTATTCATCACACACGAAAAATCCTAGTGGTACAATTGAATACAATACGTAAATCTGGTCAAACCCCTACCATTACTAGTGCTGCGAGCTCATTGAGCGACTAAGGTAGATGGTCTTTATACTATCTTTTATCTAAAAGGATTTTTTTATGAGTAAAAGTAAACTTCCTGTTATCTCCACTTTGATGAACAACGACAGCTTGCAACATGCAGGTTATCTAGCCGTTGCTAAAACCCGTGCCAAGGTGTTAAAAGTTGTCTCGCACTTGATTCCTGTTCCAAGACCGCTATTGTATGTCGGTGAAGAGGCTTGCTTTGAGCTGTGCGACATGATTATCAACGAAGGCAGCACTAACGTATTGATCGTCACTGATGAGGTGCTAAACAAACTTGGCGTACCGTCAAAAGTCACCGATTATCTGGACAAGCATAATATCAACTACCATGTTTATGACGGTATCACCCCAGACCCTACTTTTGCTGTGGTCGAAGAGGGCTTGAGTGAGTCTATAAATAACAATTGTGACTCTATTTTGGCCATTGGTGGCGGCTCAGTCATTGACGCGGCAAAGATGATCGCTATGTCACAAGGCAATAACTGCAAGCCGCAAAAGCTTATCGGTATCTTAAAAGCGCGCAAGTCCTGTATGCCGCTGTACTGTATTCCAACGACTGCTGGTACTGGTTCAGAAGCGACACTTGGTGCGGTTGTGTCAGACAATGAAACGCATCAAAAAGCGCTATCAATCGACCCTAGAATGATACCTCGAGCCGCTGCTATCGATCCTGTGATTATGAAAGGCATGCCCAAGCATATCACTGCTGATACTGGTATCGATGTCTTAACTCATGCATTAGAGGCGTGGATGAGTGTCAATGCTAGCGTTGAGACCGACTACTACGCCGCTTCTGCGACCAAAGCGGTCATGCACTATTTGCCTATCGCCTATAATGATGGCGGCGATCTAAAGGCAAGAGAGGAGATGGGAATTGCCGCGCATTACGGCGGTATCGCCTTTAATAAGGCTGGCCTTGGCTACGTCCACGCTATCGCTCACCAGTTAGGCGCGCATTATAGTATTCCTCACGGTCGCGCTAATGCGATCGTACTGCCATACGTGCTGGATTTAAATCGTAAATCAAGCGAAAAAAGACTGGCAAAACTGGCTAGAAAAATCGGCATTATCGAGAGCACGCAAGCGGATAAAACGGATAAAGAGCTGGCGAGCTACTTTATCGAGCAAGTGCGCGCTTTGATTGAGTCAGTCGGTATCGATCCTACCGTTAAAGGTATGAAGGAGAGTGACTTTGATGCTATTGCCAAAGCGGCTGCCAAAGAAGTCAGCGACACTTATGCTGTGCCTACTTACATGCCAGCGTCAGGCATCAAAGATATCCTATCTAAAATTAAGGCGACTAGTGATGAGCGCGCTGCTAAAAGTGACAAAGTGGCTTAATTAGGTTTATTTATCAAGTCAGCTACAAATAAGCACATTACTCAAAGGGTAGTGTGCTTTTTTAATATAAATTTATTCGATATGATAAATAGCCTAAGCTATATATTTATCTACTATAGGCTACTATTGTTCAGTTTTATTATAAAGTGAGACTAACTCGTTAAATATTTATAACAAAATAGGTATGTTACGGTGATATGTAAGGAGTATTATAAAATGATAAACACCTTATTTAATACCTAATATTTAGGATATGCTAATGAATAATAAATCGAAAATAGGTTTTATTGCGACTATCGCTATAGCCGGTAGTGCTTTTATTACAGGCTGTGCGTCTACAGAGAGCAATACAACCGTCAAAAACCCTAATGCCGAAAACCCCTATGCGCCGACCGATACAAATTTGGCAGTCGCAACTGTAGCTGGGGGATGTTTTTGGTGCGTGGAGGCGGGGTATGAAAAGATACCTGGCGTGGTAGAAGTAGTATCAGGTTATAGCGGCGGTCAGACGGTCAATCCAACTTACAGCCAAGTATCAGCTGGCGGTACGGGTCACACTGAGGCGGCTCAGGTATATTATGATCCAACCAAAATTACCTATAACGGTATCGTACAAGCGTTATGGCGTATTGCTGATCCTACTGATGATAAAGGTCAATTTGTTGATCGCGGTACCCAGTATCGTCCTGCTATTTTTTATAATAACGAGCAAGAAAAACAAATCGCTGAAGCGGCTAAGCAGCAACTGCAAGCCTCTGGCGTATACAAAAAGCCAGTCGTGATCGAGATCGTCCCTGCCAGCACTTTTTATCCTGCTGAGGACTATCATCAAGACTATTATAAGAAAAACCCGCTACGCTATAAGGCTTATACCTTTAACTCTGGTCGTTATCAGTTCATTGAAAGTGTTTATGGCAAGGATTATGAGTTGGATTTTACTCAATTCAAGCCTACTAGTAATAGTATGCAGAATGCTAGTGCCGCACAGACTGACGCTCCAGAGACCTCTAAGATGACATCACAAAGCATAAATACTGTTGGTTTTAATCCGCAAGCCTTTACTAAGCCTAGTCAAGATGAGCTCAAAAAGTCACTGAGTCCTATGCAATACAAAGTCACTCAGCAAGATGGTACTGAGCGCGCCTTTAGCAATGAGTATTGGGATAATAAAGAACCTGGTCTGTATGTCGATGTGATATCGGGCGAGCCTCTGTATTCTTCACGCGATCAATATAAGTCTGGCACAGGCTGGCCAAGTTTTACGCGTCCACTCAACCCTAACTTAGTCGTTGAAAAAGAAGACAAGGGTTTTTTCTCAACGCGTACCGAGATACGTAGCCGCTATGCTGACTCGCATTTAGGTCATGTGTTTAATGATGGCCCAGCACCGACGGGCATGCGCTACTGCATGAATTCTGCCGCAATGCGCTTTGTACCGCTTGCGAAGATGGAAGAGGAAGGCTATGGCGCGTGGATTGACGATGTCAAGCCTGTTGCATAAGGTTTATATTACTTACATCTAAATATTAACCACCATCTAAACATTAACCACAAAAAAGCCCACTATTTGCTCAAATAGTGGGCTTTTTGCACTGCTATATTAATGAGAGCTAGAAAAAATAAGAGCTAGAAGGCTGGTCGGCGCTTAGGTACGGCGTCCAAAAACTCGTTACGTGCCTGATTATCGTGCTTATACTCGCCAAGCATAGCCGTGCTTCGCGTAGTCGAGTGCTGCTTGCTAACTCCGCGCATCATCATGCACATGTGTGAGGCGTCCATGACAACTGCTACGCCGCGGCAACCCGTCACATCCATAATGGTCTGCGCGATCTGCTCGCTTAGGTTCTCTTGAATTTGCAGGCGGCGCGCGAACATATCGACGATACGCGCAAATTTCGATAACCCTAAGACTTGACCATTTGGCAGGTAGCCGATGTGAGCCACGCCATGAAAGGGCAACATATGATGCTCACATAGTGAATAAAACTCGATATTTTGCACCAGTACCAGCTCGCGATTGGTCGATGGAAACACCGCGCCGTTAACCACTTCGTCAAGGCTTTGATGATAGCCTTGCGTCAGATGCGCAAAAGCCTTTGCCGCACGAATAGGCGTATCTTGTAGACCAGGACGACTCAAGTCTTCACCAGTTGAGTCGATCAATTGACGATAGGACTCAGTGCTTTCTTTGTAATCTACTAATATCGCATTGTTGCTCATAAGTTTGACCGCTATCAAAAATGTGGGTATCGCTTTGTGCTAAATCTGGCTCTAAAAAATGTATCAGCCAAAACCTAATAACTTTGTGCAGGGTTTAAAGGGCTGTGATTATACTTGAAATAATGACAACTTCATACCGCTATGACCGATACACCGATATGTATGACTACAGTCTCAATAAGCGTACGTTGGTAATCCAGTGCAGTTAGTTTACGACTGTTTACTTAACTAAATTAATGTATAATGAGTAGCATATGACTACCATTCTCTATTAGCTCAAACCTCTAATCACGTTTATCAATTAATAAGGATATTTTATGCTACTTCAAGGACAGCGTTTTGTCGTCACAGGAATCGCCAGCAAACTCTCTATCGCATGGGCTATTGCTGAGGCACTTCACCGTGAAGGCGCTTCTCTTATTTTGACCTATCCCAATGATAAAATAAAAAAACGTGTAGATATGGCGGCCGAGAAGTTTGAAGCGGATTTGGTACTAGAATGTGATGTGGCGTCTGATGACTCTATTGCTGCCTGTTTTGAGCAAGTGACCCAGCATTGGGGTGATGGTATTGATGGCGTAGTACACGCGATTGGTTTTGCACCGATGGATCAGCTCGATGGCGACTTTGTGAGTGCCACAACTCGCGAGGGCAGTCACATTGCTCATGACATCTCAAGCTATAGCTTTGTGGCATTAGCCAAAGCGGCGCGTGAACTTTTAGCAATGCGTCACGGTTCGATGCTGACGTTGACCTATGAAGGTAGCATCTCGGTATTGCCAAACTACAATGTAATGGGCATGGCAAAAGCCAGCCTTGAGGCTAGCGTGCGCTATTTGGCAACCTCTATGGGCGGTGAGGGTATTCGCGTTAATGCTATATCAGCAGGTCCTATCCGCACGCTTGCGGCAAGCGGTATCAAATCTTTTCGAAAAATGCTCGATATCAGCGAAAAAATCGCTCCCTTGCAGCGCAATGTCAATCAGACGGAAGTTGGTAATGCCGCGTTATTCTTATTATCACCTTGGGCATCCGGTATCACAGGTGAAATTATGTTTGTCGATGCAGGCTTCAATACCGTTGCTATCAGTGAGCAGCTCATGATGCTCGATGAAGCTGATAAGTAACTTTGTAAACTACGTCAATATGTTCTACATTCAAAAGGCAGCCAATCGGCTGTCTTTTTTGGTTATAATAATCCACTTTTGCTTACCTGCTACTGAGCGCTTATGATTACCAAATTACCAAGATGGATACTCTGGGGCGGGGCAGTACTAGCCTTTAGCGCAGGCTCGGTCAATACCATAGCGCTGATGGGCTTTACTAATCTATCCGTCTCACATGTCACTGGCAATGTCAGTCTATTCTCAGCCGCCATTGCTTACTTTGATGGTCGCAGCATTTTGTATATTGGCGCATCCTTGCTGTCATTTTTAGCAGGCGCTATTTTGAGTGGCTTTGTCATTGGGCAGACCTCTCTTAAATTAGGCCGACGTTACGGACGAGCATTGTATATCGAGGCGGCATTATTATTGCTGAGCCACTGGTTGTACCAACAGCAGGATTACTTAGGACAGCTGGCTGCTGCTATGGCTTGCGGATTACAGAATGCTATGGTCGCAACCTACAGTGGCGCCGTCATTCGTACCACACATCTAACAGGCCTGACCTCAGACATGGGTGCGGCGATTGGTAATTGGCTGGCAGGGCGCTCTATCAGTAAGCCGACGCTTGGTTTTCAAGCGATTATTTGGTATTGCTTTTGCGGCGGCGGGGTAGTCGGGGCGTTTCTTTATGCCAAAATCTCCTACGGCGCTTTGTTTGTCCCCATAATAATCGTGCTTATCGCCGCCTTTGTCTATAACCACGCTTCAGATCGCTTGCCTGAAAAGCGTCAACTTGCAGACCCCAATTTGCACAAAAAAAAGCGCTCATCATCATGATAAGCGCTTCGTCATTACTCTTGCTAAATAACTATTACAAAGATATCAGTTACTTCTCTTCTTCTTCATGATCTTCATGATCATGCATGCCTTGCATCATATCGAGTGCTGAATCATCCGTACGTTGCTGATCTTTTTTGGCTAGATCATCTTGATTAATGTCAGTAGGGGCAACTTTAGTTGTTGGGTCCGGCTTATTACGATCCGTCATACGGTACTCCTGTTGGTTTATCATATGCCTAGGTTTTTGTAGATTATAGACATTTACTCATTTTGAGTGAACCTATCAATTATGTAATACGAAGTTTGACTTGTACAGACGCTAATGAGGTCTGTTTGGTATCGATGTGTAACGATGAACAGGTATAAAAAATACTTATATAGTGAATAAAAGATAGTATGCTAATACTCTAAATCGACAAAAATTTGTTAAAATGACCAAGTTTATCTTCTCATAAGGGACTCACTTCCCATACGACTCAACATCAGTGACAAGGACATTGTATGTCAGAATCTAAATTAGATAGCCACTTGCCAAAGGATGGCAACGAGTATTTATTTACCGACACTTTCCCTAAAGGAACGGGAAAAGGGCTAATAGTCGTCGCTATAGCGGCTGTCATTAGCTTTATTATTTATAATGTATTACCCTTTGATAACAGCGCCAATAAAGGTCTGGCTCTACTATTCTTTATTGGTGCCTTATGGCTAACCGAGGCGCTACATGTCACTATCACTGCCTTGTTAGTCGTGGTCATAGGAGCTTTGATAGGGATTCCTAATTTTAGTGCCAAGATTGGTTTACAGAGCTTTGCCAGTCCCATTATCTACCTGTTCTTTGGTGGGTTTGCTTTGGCCGCCGCCTTGCATGTACAGCAACTGGATAGAAAAATCGCCTTAAAAATCATCTCCATGTCAGGCGGTAAGCTTGGTACTGCAGTGTTTTTGATATTTGGCGTTACCGCGTTCTTATCGATGTGGATCTCTAATACCGCAACCGCCGCTATGATGCTGCCTCTAGCACTAGGTATCTTGACGCAAGTGGATCGCGAAAAAGACCGCGGCACCTTTGTGTTTGTCCTCTTAGGTATCGCTTATTCAGCCAGTCTTGGCGGACTAGGTACGATTGTAGGATCGCCGCCCAATGCCATCGCCGCAAAAGCGCTCGATATCGCCTTTGTTGATTGGATGAAGTTTGGTATTCCTATCATGCTCGTCATGCTACCGCTGTTACTAGGCGCGATGTATTTGGTACTCAAGCCCAATCTTAATCGGCAAGTCACCATCTCTGACGAAGCGCCTATTCCATGGAATCGTCCTAGAGTCGTGACCATCATTGTCTTTATCATCACTGCGCTAAGCTGGATATTCTCCAAAAAGATCGGTGCCGCGCTCGATATTGCGGATACCGATGCTATTATCGCGCTGTCAGCGGCGGCCGCTGTGGTCAGTTTGGGCTTGGTATCTTGGAAGCAAGTCTCTGATAATACCGACTGGGGCGTGCTCATGTTATTTGGTGGCGGTATTGCGCTATCGACAGTGCTCAAAGTCTCAGGCGCATCCCTAATACTTGGTCAGACCGTCGCCAATGCTTTATCTAGCGCGCCGATTATTGTCGTTATGATTGCCATATCTGCTTTTATTATCTTCTTAACTGAATTTGCCTCTAACACCGCGTCTGCTGCGTTATTAGTTCCTGTGTTTGCCGCCATTGCTGAGCAAATGGGCTTGCCGCAAGAAGTGCTGGTCTTGGTCATTGGTATCGGTGCATCGTGTGCCTTTATGCTGCCAGTCGCCACGCCGCCCAATGCCATCGTCTTTGGCACAGGACTCATCAAGCAATCTGAGATGGTGCGCACAGGGGTAGTGCTTAACCTGATCTCAACCGTCGCTATTGGGCTTTGGGCGTATTTCTTTTTACTATAACTCTTGCATACTACAAAACTTATTTCTCCCGATGTTTAAGCGAGTCTTAGACATCGGGATTTTGTTATCATCAAAAGCAAAAGACTAAAAAGCAGGGCCTCAGCATGACACAATGACAAGCATACAAATATGCAGGTTAGTGCTCAGCGCTTTTTCATACTCTGCCTCGGCGCTCGTCCCTCGCGCAAAAGCACACGCTTTGCATAAGCAGTAGGACATAGACAAGGATAGTTTAGGTAATCGCCCTCAAAAGTGATACAGTGCTATAGATAGAGTAAGTCTTAAAGTCAACCCATTAAAAGCATTTAGATAAAGGATACGCATTAATATGGCTCTAAATATGCACTTCAAAAACGGCATGATCCGTAAAACGCGCGGTTATATCTCAGATGATCTCATTCCCACCCTTTATCAAATTCATGACAATAGCAGTTTTGCACAATTAACTTGGCTTATTGATAACCTTTATGACAACCCAGAGATTGAGCCTGATATTGCCAAGGCACTCGCTGATGAGTTAGTTGCGTTTGAGACCTTAATACTATCTATGCATCTACCTTTCCCTAGAATACCACTACAAAAATTGCATACTTTCTTTACGCAGGCGGCTACTAATGAGCAGGTTATTTATACGCGTAGTGAATAACTGTGCCAGCCTATACCTCTTAATCTTATAAAGCTACTAGATCGATAAGCAATGAGCTTATGAATGAGTATCTTGCGAATTGGCAAAAGATATCTCGTTGCTAAGCGAACACAAACCTATCTTGAATCACGCCCAAAATATCCCCATAATCTAAGCACTTTTAAATAATAAATAGCCTAAGCAAATATGTCTAATACCGTAGA
>NZ_JBQQFC010000012.1:0-23038 GCF_052258445.1 Psychrobacter sp. T6-1 | reverse complement strand
GAGATTAAGCTAAACACAGACAATAACCTAACCACGACGCTATTGTCTACCAATGACGGTATCGAGCTTGGATTGGCGGATGTCATCACTGTCGGCAGTGATATGCCAGTAATGATTGACGGTACAAACGGCACAGTCTCAGGTTTAAGTAACACAACCTTTGATGCTAATCAAACCTATACTGGTGGTTTGGCAGCAACCCAAGAGCAGCTGTTAGAAGTTAACAATAGCATCAATCAAACCGTTGATAGAGGTCTTGATTTTACAGGCGACAATACACTCGTTACTGTCACTCGTAAAATGGGTGAAAAACTTACTATCAAAGGTGGAGAGGTTGATGCTGATAGACTTGCCTCTGGTAATAACATCGGCGTCATCGCAAATGACACTGATAATTCACTAACAGTCAAGCTCGTCAAAGATCTAACTGATCTCAATAGTGCAAATTTTGGTAGTGGCGTAAGTATCTCAGCCAACGGTCTGAACAATGGTAGCAACAAAATAACCAACGTAGCAGATGGCTCAACGCCAAAAGATGCGGTGAATTTCGGTCAGCTGTCGGATACGAATACTAAAGTAGATATTAACACTACTGATATTGAAACCAATACTACAGATATTGGCGTCAATACGGGAAATATTGCTAAAGGAATTAGAATTGGTGATGGAGACAGCACTAACGATCAGCAATTTGCTTTAGGTGATACGATCAACGTTACAGGTGATAGTAATATCTTAACTACTGCCTCTGCTACAGGTGTTCAGATTCAGCTCAACAATCAGTTAGATTTAAGTGAAGATGGTAGCATACGAATTGGTAATAGCATTATGAATAATAGTGGATTTACCTTTGTTAGTAGTGATACCAACCGTACGGTTAGGCTCAGCAGTATGGGTCTAAATAACGGCGGTAACGTAATTAGCAATGTTGGTCGAGGGGTGGAGCTGACTGATGGAGTCAATTTAGGTCAACTACAAGAGGCAACATCAGCAATAAACACAGGATGGAGCTTAAGTGCCCAAAAAGATACGCCAACATCAGTTGTTAATAGTAATGTCGATATGAGTAATACCGACGGTAACATCAGCGTTACGCGAGTTGTTAACCCGTTGTCTAGAGCAATAGGCGATAACGACCTTAGCTTTGATCTCAATTCAGACATTGCAGTTGATACTTTAACTACAGGTCAAAGCCTTATGAGTGACGATGGCTTTAGTATCATAGACGGACCTAGCATGACCCGCGATGGTATCAATGCTGCTGATATGAAAGTAACCAATGTACAAAATGGTGAGGTTTCATCCAGCTCGCAAGATGCTATAAATGGTAGTCAGTTGTTTGCACAAGGCACTGGTATCAGTAGTATTATTGGTGGCAACACCGTCTACAATGCTGAAGACGGTAGCTTTACAAACACTAATATAGGTGGTACTGGTGAAAGTAGCATTGATGGTGCAATTGCTTCTATCAAGCAAGGCGAGATTGTCATTAATGAAAATATCGCAAATAATGCTACAAACATCGAAACCAATACAACCAATATCGCAAATAATACTAGCAATATTGCAACCAACACCACCAATATTGCTACTAATACAACCAACGTCGCAGCGAATAAAGATAAGCTTGATGCTGGTCTAAACTTCGGTGCTGATAACGGTGATGTTATTAACAAACCTGTTGGTGATGGTAGCGTACTTAGCTTTACTGGTAGTGAAAATATTACCACTACAACTGATGGCAGTAGTATCAAGTTCGATCTAAACGGTAATATCAGCGTTGATAGTATCGCTGCAGGTACTACAGTTATAAATAGCAGTGGCATATCAATGCAAGGCGGACCTAGTATGACAGGTCAAGGTTTAAATGCAGGTGATCAACGTCTTACTGGTGTAGCAGATGGCGTAGAAGCAACCGATGCGGTCAACTACAGTCAACTTAGCGCATTAGATAGTAGACTTAATAGCAACATGAACGACTTAGGTTACAAGATCGATGAAGTTGAAGATGACGCTAATGCAGGTATTTCAGCAGCAATGGCAATGTCTTCGCTACCTCAAGCGTACATTATCGGTAAGTCTATGGTAGGCGGTGGTATCGCAACCTACAATGGTGAAAGCGCAGTAGCTATCGGTGTCTCTAAGTTGTCAAACGACGGTCGCTGGGTTATAAAAGTCAACGGTACAGCAGATACCCAAGGTAATGTAGGCGGCGCTGTTGGTGCAGGTTTCCATTTTGACTAATGAGATAGTTTATCTATAAATGACTTAATCTAAAACAAGGCATCAGATGCCTTGTTTTTATTTTTTTAAAGAGCAATTATAATTTCGTCAAAAATATAAGAAATCATTAGAGTTAAGTTCTTAAATTCATTACCGTTGATCGGTAGAGGTCTTCACCATTTATAGTAAATGGTATTTATGTGAGCAAAATTTATAATCTTACTTCTTCTTTTGTGACTTCAATAATTTTGATGGGAACTGCAAAAAGCCATGTTATACCATCTATGCATGTAAACTGTCCATTTCGATAGGACACGATGTGCGTAGTAAAATTATTATTGGTATGATCTCTCATAGCTTGTGCGTCACTCGTATCATCTACAGCACACCATATCATATGATCGCCACGTCTGAGCATAGCACGGGTAAGAGCGCTGCCCGTCATTTGACCATCCATAATCATCTCCACTAAAATTTTTTGTACTAAAGTGAGCAACATAAGAATCTGGTAAAAGTATACTTTTGAGACTCTTACTTAGTAACAAAAATTGTTAGGTATATTATTTACAGATGTTGGCTAGCTGTCAATTAACAGTAACACTTGCACACAATTGCTAGATTAAAAACTTATATATCGAATCATGACAAACAAAATAGACTATTATAAATTTATAATAGTAGGACATGCGCAAATGAGTAAAATAAAGCTATACTTTACGTACTAAAAAACTTGAGTATACATCTTTGACATAAGGTAAAAGTTAGTTTTCTTAGTATCAAAAACAATTAGAACGTATTTGATACTCAACCATGACACTGCTGATAGCTACCAGTTTATCAAAGCTGTGTGCTAGTCATTATGTCAATCACAAGTAATGCTATTGCACAAGCTAGCTCATTTTATTTGAACAGTTACTTTGAGTGAAGCACTCTTAGCATCAGACCTGAGGGTGTATTGAGTGAAAGTACTGCTTTAATCGTCCGCAATACTATGCGCATAATAGAGAGACAGGACACTTTCTTGTCGTATTTAAGGTAAAAATAGACGTCTGAAAAACTTGACTTACTATTTTAACTATGAACTGCTAAAAAAATAGTCACTGTCAGTACTTATTTGTGAATTATTAAACACGCCCTAAATTCTAAACATAGCGGCAGTAGGTTTTAAACCAACGTAAGCCATACCTGCCTGAGCTTGCCAATGAGGTTGAATAATACCATGTTGCAAAATAGCGTGAATATCTCGATGGGCTCTTTCTATCCTATGCTTTTTATATAAAGAGACAGTACCTGCTACTGCATAGATCTCAGAGACCATAGAACGAGCCTCTGTAGCTGCTGCGCAAGATGCTGCCCAGACATCTGCAAGCTGCTTATCAGAAAAAGTATTTCTGTTTTGAGCCTCTATCCATAATGTTTCAACGCTATGGTGTAACTGTAAGCGTTTTGAGGCGAGTAGAGTTTTACTATTGGCTATTGCTGATTGTACTGTAGACCGATCACGTAAATCTGGGTTCTTACCTGGTGTCACTCTCTCCAAACACAGCTCTGTTAAGTCATCGGTTGCAGCTTTTAGAACCCCTAGTGCCATTGCGGCACAGCCAGCTGCATTGATGCAGCCAATAGGCAAGCGATTGTATGCGCTATCGATGACAACTGGACTATCAAAATCCACTGCATATTGAGGCTTTACAAAAGCGTCTTTTACGACGACATCGTGACTACCTGTACCGTTCAGACCACCAACATTCCATGTATCTATGATTTCGATGTCTTGTTTTGGAATAAAGAATAACTTTAATTTTGCACCAGGCCCAAGTGTTTTTGGTGACCCCTCTGATAGCACTAAGCATCGCAATACAAACCAATCAGCAAGCTCGCAACCAGATACGAGTGTCCATCGACCTGATACAAGATAACCATCTGAGAGCGTTTGCGCAGTGCCTTCAGGACGTGCAGAATTAGCATAGATATGGGTAGGGTCTTTGTAAACTTCTTCAAAACTCGTCTTATCCAAAAAACGCCCAAAAGTACAAGCTAAGTGATTATTCCAAACGATCCAAGCTGCAGAAGCCTCAGCACTTGCAAGATGCTCATATACTTTTAGAGTCTCTACGGGTGTATTCTCCCAGCCTCCTAAAGACTTTGAAAGACCCATTCGAAATAACTTCATCTTTGAAAGGCTTTCAACGACAGCTGGTGCAATTCTTCTAAGATATTCTGTTTCTTGTCTATGATTAAGAGCTAAGTCGTAGCAGTCTTGAACTGCATCAGATGGCAGTACATTTTCGATTTCAAACTCAAGTAAATCACTCATTTTATACACCTCTCATAATTATAATAGTGCTTTTGACTCTCCTAATACCTTACAAGGCATCTTTAAAGAATAACCAACATCAAGTAGGTATACAACTAATAATTGATATATATAAGAGTTTTAATATTTTCTAAACAATAATTTTGACTTTAATGAGGTATCTTAAAAATGAAATAAGGTGTTTGTGGAGAGAGGTAGATGATAAAATTGTTCTATTCGTTTGAATAAAATAGGCTAGCCAAGGCATCTTCAGTACCTAAGGTTTTTTCTTGGACGAGAACATAGATATGATTAGCTATCAGCAGTGCTTACTTATGAGTGTTCAATATGCTCTACTATGAAATATATTTTTTTAAATAATAAATAGAACCAAAGGACATGTTTTATAAGAACTATTAGTTTTTAATAATGAGGAATAAGACTTATGAAAATGGAAAAAATACCGTTTGGAATGACGGATTGGACGAATATAGAAGCTATAAAAATAAAAGGTGAGACTGGCGTTGGCTACTGGATAACGCTTGATTTTAATACTATTCAGGTGCACAAGGTTGAGTATTCACCCGGTTACTTAGCGGATCATTGGTGCTTTAAGGGTCATATATTGCTGTGCCTTGAAGGTGAGCTCAATACTGAGCTAAAAGATGGTCGAACCTTTACATTAACGCCAGGTATGACCTACCAAGTCGCCGATGATACGATAGCTCATCGTTCATCGACTACCACTGGCGCTAAACTGTTCATTGTTGATTAAGCGGTAATAGTAATTAAACTTTAACCATGCGTACCACGTATAGGGTAGTCATTTTCTCGAATAAAAGACAAACCGTTCGCAAGCATTTCAAGCTCAGGTCTAGCGAACGGCGCATTTGAGATATCAATGATTTGAATCTCGCCTTTAGCGTTAATCACGAATACTCCAGGCTCTGCAAAAGGATGATCGGTCTCTTTTTCTGAGCGCGGATCAGAGATATACAGCCCAAGCTCATTCATCTGCTCAACGGTTAAGCCATAAGCCATCGGGAAGTTGATATCCTCTAGCTCTTCTAAATGCTCTTGCAACTGCTGTTTGCTATCGCCTGATATCGCCAAGATATCCACGCCCGCATCAGCAAATGAGGATTTGACCGTTTCTAGCTGATTAAGATACTTGGTACAGATTGGGCAGTGCTTGCCGCGGTAGACAACGACTAATTTCCAGTCATGACCGTTTTCAGGTTTGCCTAAGGTTGTCATGTCGCCACCGAGCATTTGTACCTGCACGTCGGGGAATTGACTGCCAGCCTGAAGTTTTTGAGGGTTATTTGATTGCATAGTTCTATCCTTTGGTTTTTAAATTGAAGTGATTTAAATTGAGCTTTAAGATTTAGTAAATTAACGAGTGTTTTTAACGAATAAATTTGGCATAAGCTTTACCTAATACGACGCCAAAGATGAGATGGAGTACTAAGGTTGCGATAGGAATCATAATACCGCTTGGCATAGCCAAACCAAACAGGCCGTTACCCATCATAGGCATAATAGCAATCATCATCATAAGCCAACCAGCAGCGCCTATGAGTGCTCCTATTACCGTAAAATTTTTATTTCTATCCGTGCTGCCCACTATTGCCATTATCAGACCATATCCAATAGAACCCACCATAAAGTGAGCAATAAACGCCATTACTCGACTGTCACCAATCATTGAGGCGAGCATCGCTATGATATCCAAGTCAGGCATGAGACCCATCATGCTTTTTAGCAGTAGCAAAATAGTCATCACGATAGTGGCAATGAAGCCTGCAATAATTCCTGCGATATATTTATTCATGATAAACATTCCTTGTTCGGTTTTTGAGGTTAATCATTGCGATTTTCAATAATCTGATCGCTCAGCATAACCAGATCTGAGGCCATAAAGTGCGGTATGGGCACGTTGGATGCGGGTAGCATGGCATTATAAGGACGTTTGAGGAACGCGCCTTGATAGCCAGCCGCTTGCGCGCCAATCGTATCCCAAAGATGACAGGCGACAAGGCAAAGCTCTGATGTCTCAACCGATAATTCTGTGGCGACCATCTGGTACGTCTCAGGCGCAGGTTTGAACTTTGCGACTGCCTCAACGCTAAAAGAGCGCTCAAAGAAATCACCCAATCCTGCTTTTTCGAGTGGCGTAGGAGAAGCACTGCTCGCTGAGTTGGTCAAGGTCACCAGCCTAAATCCAGCATCACGTAATATGGTTAATGCGGGCACCGCATCAGGATGAGCGGGCATCTCGCTCATAAGCTGCTTAAACTTGTCAATATCATCATTCGTTAAAGTAACGCTATGAATATCAGCCGTCATCTGTAATGCACCAACACCAAGCTCACCAAAGGACGTATAAAGACCAGATAAGGTCAAGGTTTGCGAATAGAGCACCAATTGCGCGAACCATTCTCTCAGTACGCGCTCATCACCGAATAGACGAGTGAATAAAGGCGCAAGCGTTTCGATATCGAGCAGGGTTTCATTGACGTCAAATACGATGATAGAGGGTGATGGGGTAGAGGGCATAAAAGCTCCTTGTAGATCATAAAAGTAGTGTCAGGCACACAAATATAAATAAGAGTGACTATTACATTACCTTTAGTTGAGCGAACATTCAAGGTAAATTTGAGTGATTGCTCAAAATAGGCTGTCATTGTAGATAAAAATGAGAATCTAGCGAATATTAGATCACTGTAAGGCTTGTCGAAATTCTTGAAATTCTTTAGAGCGCTCCAGTAGGTTACCACTCAAAGCACGCAGATCATCAACCTGCTCTGGTTGCAAACGAAAGGTCGTGGGCATAGCATCGAACTTCGCACGCTCCGCTTTATCCTTAACCTGATCAAAGGTCAACACCGCAAAATGCACCTCAACCTGAGGGACGTCTGCTGAGCGCTGAGCGTTGACATGCTCGCCCCATTGCAAAAATTCGTCTTTAGCGGATGAAATAGTCTCGTTATTTAAAGTACCCAAAGCCACTTCGCTCGCCGCTGAAATAGTCTGAATGAAACTCGGATCCTTGCTCTGAACTGACCACTCATGTTCTGAGTAAGTTTGAGCATTGGCTACGACGACCAGTACTTGTTTGACCTGACGCAGCTTGTCAGGACTGAACGCGCCTGCCATGTTGGGGACATCGCCATACTGAGTGACAGGACTCATCATTGAGCCGCGTACGCCCAAGTTATCAGTGACCCCGCCATCTACTAGGCGCACCACTGGCATACGATCTGGTTGCGAGTATCGATCTAGTGCACGGGCTATAGCGTAGCTACGCGGTAAATGATCGTCTTGATTGAGAGCCACATTAACCCAAGGCTGAGAACGCTGAGGACAGTCGGCAAAATTGCGCAAGGCGATGGGTGCAAAAATGCCAGGCACAGAAGATGACGCCATCACCGCGTTGGCCACAGGATAGCTCGATAAATCCGAACACAAAAAATCAAATTGCTGCTGAGTGAACGAAAAGGTCATGGCATTATTTAGATCACTGGCATTGAGAATAACAAACGGTAATTTGCCGTGGCCCATGTCAGCGAAGCTCTTTTGCCGAAATAAACTCTCGTTTAAGTTATTGGCTACTAGATCGCCACGATTGTACTCAGAGCTACTCATCGCAATCAAGCTTTGTGGTCGTATCGCCAGTCTCATCAGTCGAGACTGCCAGTCTTCGTACAAGAACTCAGAGGCAAATCGCTCAAAGATTTCATCACCAAACAAGCCATAATAAGCGGCAGTGTAGCTACCACCTGATACCGAAGAGATAACATCTACCTCATCTAATAATCGGCGCTCCACGCCGTTAATCATCACAGGTGTGTCTCGTAGCTTTTCAAGCACACCATAACTGAACGCTGCTGCGCGTGTACCGCCACCAGAGAAGGCGAGAACCACAAAAACATCATCTGAGTTTTGCGGTAAGTTATTTTTAAAATTATAACTAGGGTTAACCGTTTCTATGATAGGTTCATTCCAGACCCGTGATGTACAGCTTGTCAGCAAAATGAATAGAGACACAAGGATGACTAATAACAATATAATGCGCAATCGAGAGGATACTAGTATGCTGGAGAGTGTTCGGAGCAGACTATTATCATGGGTAAGTAGGTTTTTACGCATGTAAATAGCCTCGAAGTGATAGAACGGTTATGTCATTAAACTATCGTTTGTCTCTATCAACCGAATTAAGAATGATAATTTTAATAGCAAGACATTATATTTCAAAGATTATTACGCACTTTGAGCGCATGCATTGCTCAAAAAAGACAAGTCGTAGCTAATAGCCTAAGCGTCGTTAATAAACTTTAACTGGACTGTTGTAGCGAGTCAAGATAAAATTGAGTAATCACTCAAATTATACCGCTGTGCTTACCGCATTATCTGTGGTCGCAGCTCCAAGATTCAGGATTTACTATGTCACGAACTACTTTATACAATCGTCACGAGGCGCTAGAACGCGCCATAGCCCTGTTCTGGCACAAAGGCTTTCATGCCACCTCCCTAAAAGACATCGAACAAGCTCTCGATATGCGTCCGGGTAGCATTTACGCCGCATTCGGTAGTAAAGACGGCTTGTTTCAAGAAGCGCTAGATTATTATGCGCAGTCCTCCTTAACGGAGCTTGAACGTATACTGGCCAATCATCAGTCGCCATTGATGGGATTGGCGGCTTTTATGCGCCAGCTTGGTGGTATCCGCGATAAAGACTTGCCTAGTCGAGCATGTATGCTGGTCAAAAGCTTGCTTGAGCTTGGTGCGCGTGAACAATTAGCTTTAGATAAGGTAGAAAAATTACTAGCGGGCATGGAGGCGCGTTTTGGCGAGTGTTTCGCTGAGGCGCAGCGTCTAGGCGAGATGGATGACACGCTTGATGCGACTAGGCTGGCGCGTCGATTACAGGCTGAGGTCATGGGTTTGCGTGCCTTTGCTCAGCGTGATGTCGAGAGTCAAGCGGTGCATGAGCTGGCAGAGGATATGGCATCATCAATAGAGAGCCTGCGTAATAATGAGCCTGTTCACTAAGCTTAGTCTTGATGCACGCGCTTTGTGAGTATTTAGCTAGAACCATAAGTATTAACGCTTATATCAATAAAAGCTATAAGGGCGACTTAATATTATAAGTCGCCCTTTTGGTTTTTGTGCTTTGTCCCTAGTGCTTATTATTGATTAGTGCATTATTTTGTCATATCTGACAACTGTTGCAAAATGCTCTTAAAGTTCTCGACCCCTTGAGCGCCGCTGACCAAGTGTTGTTGATCAAAAATAACAGAGGGTACACTTTGAATCCCTTTTTGACGCCAACTTTGCTGAGCACGGCGAACGTCTTCGGCAAAGCGCTGATCCGTTAATACCGTTAGCGCCTCATTACGATCTAAACCAATCTCGCTAGCGATATCTGCTAAGACGTCTTGGCTTGAGACTTCTCTAGCATGAGTAAAGTGAGCGGCGAACAACGCTTGCTTTAACTCATGCATGCGTCCTTGCAGATTGGCCCAGTGCAGAAGCTGATGCATATCAAAAGTGTTATAAGTGCGGCTGTCCTCCGTGAAGTTAAACTCAAAACCCACACTGCGACCTGCCTCAGTCATCCGAGCGCGGCTCGCATCAGACTCCTCTCGACTTGAGCCGTACTTGATAGCAATATGCTCATACAAATTGCGCCCCTCGCTTGGGGTATCAGGGTTTAGCTCAAACGGATGCCAGTGAATCTCATGTTCTATACCAGTCTGCTCGAGAGCTTTGACCAATTGTCCGTAGCCAATAGCGCACCAAGGGCAGACCACGTCAGATACGATATCTATGCGCAGTGGCCGCTCTGATGATAGCTGCTTGTTATCTTCCACATAACCTCGCGTTGATTATAGTTTATAGCTATTATTTTAACCAAAAAACTGCTGCTCGATGGTCCATCTAGCAACAGTTTTGACGACAATATTAAAAAATGTAGAGACTATCAAGCTGCTAATTATTAACAATATTACTGTGCTTTATGCCATTCAAATTTCTCAAACGGCTTATCTACTGGGGTATTGGCAAGATGATTGGTGTAGTTGCTCATCACCTTTTGCGCCGCGCCTAGTACCACTTCTAACACTTGGCGCTTGCTAAAGCCTGCATCCAAGAATGTTTGTACAGACGCATCATCGACATTACCACGATTGCGAACTACTGACAGAGTGAAGTCACGTAGCGCTTCTAATTTGTCTGTCGGTAGTGGCGTCTCGTCACGTAGCGCATTAGTGATAGCGTCATCAACTTTCATGCTTTTGGCAATGCCAGTATGAGCGGGCACGCAGTAATGACATGCATGTTCAACGTTGATAGTTTGCCACACCACAGTGGTCTCTTCATCATTAAAGCTGCTGTCCAAAAATAGCTGATGTAGACGCTGATAGCCTTCTAATAAGCCTGGTGCTTCAGCCATGACTGCATGTAGATTTGGAATCATGCCAAAGGCATTGATAGAGACATCGAGCAGCTCTTGGCTATCGGCAGGAGCTGTTTCTTTATTATGTAAAGTAAAATCAGTCATATAAGATCCTTATGAGTATTTAAGTTTATGGATATCTAAGTTCATGAATATTTAAGTTTTATTAATTTAAATAAATGAAGTCAGCGAATAGGCAATGCTATGAGTCGCTAACTGACCCTACTGTAAATCATTCTGAGCAATCACTCAAATATAAATTGAGCGATTGCTCAAATATTTGTAACGCCTGTTAACATTCAAGATACTTTATGATGGTGTATAAACGCTCAAAGAGTAGTGAATACTGATATTAAAGACTTTGAAGTAAGGATGATTACAGTATAAGTATTTATGCAAAAATCAGTGCTTGTCTTCTAAACGTCTTAAGGTCTGATAACCGCCATAAATACGAGTAACGATAGTCACCGCACAGGCCGCAGCAAAGAGGCTAGCAAGTAGTACAAAATGCTGTGGCCAAATACAAAAGGCGACAAATAGCGCTATGGTTTCAGTACCTTCGGTCAGACCATTTAGATAATAAAAGCTCTTGTACTTAAACTGCGGTTTATCCAATTGAAACTTTTCGGCTGCTACAGCAAAAGCTAAAAAGCTAGAGCCAGTGCCGATAAAGGCAGCCAGCAGTAATGCGCCTGCGATCGCGTTTTGTGTAGGATTAGCCAAGATGAAACCGAGTGGCACGGCGGCATAAAACAAAAAGTCGAGGGTGATATCTAAGTAGCCGCCAGCGCTTGAGCTCTTATTGGCATGGCGAGCAAGCGCGCCATCTAAACCATCAAAAATACGATTGAGTATAATAGCAATAAGCGCACCAAACCACAGCTGATAGGCAAGTAGGGGTAACACTAGCATACCGATGATAAAACCCGTCACCGTCAATTGATCAGCCTTGATGCCGCGCTTATATAGCGCGACGACTAAAGGATTCAGTATAGGGGTGATAACAGGAGTAATAAACTTATCTAGCATAGGTTGGCCTTTTTGTTATTGACGCCAAAAGTTCAAGTCTAGAAGCTATTGGTTAAAGGCTTAGCGTAATGACTTTACCACTCGCAGCTTTAGCATCGCTGTGGTCGTGAGTAACCATAATAGCGGGTAATTTATGGGTACGAATTTGATCAAATACCAATTGCTGAGTATCTGCTCGAAGCTGGGTGTCAAGCTTGCTAAAAGGCTCATCTAGCAATATGGCTTTGGGCTTACTCATTAGGGTACGCAGTAGGGCTACGCGAGCTTGCTGACCACCTGATAGATTATCAGGATGACGATTTGCCATGCCAGCTAAGCCGACTTGCTCGAGAGCGTGCTCTATCTTTGCTAAGCGCTGTTTTTTGCTGCTCTCTTTGTCATCTTTAGGCATCGCAAAAGCAATATTACCCGCTACCGATAAGTGTGAGAACAGCAGCGCATCTTGATAGAGAACACCAATTCGACGTAAGTGCGTCGGCAAATGACTGACGTTTTCGCCATTGAGCCAAATCTCGCCAGTAGCGTTAAAGCCGCTGGGCAAGGTGCCTGTCATCCAGTTCAACAAGCTTGATTTGCCACTACCAGAGGGCCCCATGATAGTTAGAATCTCGCCGCCCTTGATTTGCTCATTTAAGCTGACCAATAGCTCACTTTGACGATAGAGCTGTAAGTGTTTTATTTGTAGCGATGCTGACATAGAGAATCCTTTATTATCGTCTTACCTTTATTATGATTTTAGTAGTTACTCAGTTAACGTGCGCCACTTTTATAAAAATACTTGGGTAGTATCCAAGCTATTATAAAGCCAATTAGCGGTAAGACCATTTGCATAATGGCATAAACGGCACTGGTACGCCTGCTAGCGCCATTAGCTAGCGTTACCGCCTCAGTAGTAATAGTCGCAATACGTCCGCCGCCTGCCAGCAGCGTGGGTAGGTATTGCCCAAAACTGACCGCCAATCCCAAAGCGATAGCGATCATAATAGGCGCAAACAGCTGCGGTAGTTTGACTTGCAAAAACACTTTGGCAGGCGTAGCACCAAGGCTCGCTGCGACATTGACAAAGCGTACATCTAAACGCCTATAGCTGCTGGCAAGCGATAAAAATACATAGGGCAGCACGAACAATAAATGGGTAAAGGCGACATTAACAAAAGCCGCTTGATTATCGATTAACTGCTGTAACCAGACTAAACCAAACAAGAAAGCGATGCTAGGAACCAGGAGCGGTAAGTAGATAATGAAACTGGTAAAGGAGGAGAGGGGTCTATCACCTAATTGTTCAGATTCTAAGCATAACAAGGTGAGCATAATGGCAAATACAGTTGAGACTATGCCTATAGATAGGGTGTTGAATAGCGGCGTACTCATTTGCATAAAGGCGCTTTGATAATGCAATAGGACTAGCTGCTCTGGCAATACAGCAGGAAAGCGCCAATAGCCTGCGACTGACCACATCAATAGTCCTACAAGAGATAGAGCAATAAATCCTAGAATTAAAACTGTAAGTCCATAAGTGAGTTTTTGCCAAATGCTGTCGATATAACGGCGCTTACCATTGAGTAGTGAGCCTTTGCATAGCGCTTTAATGACTCGTTCACCGCCAAGCCATAGGGTGATCAAGCCACCAGTCAATAGCAATTGCAATATCGCACCTGCTGAGGCTTTTATACGTAAATTGAGATCCACATCATTGAACCATTGCATGATGGTAACCGCTAGAGTGGACGGCGTATTGGGTCCCAAAATAAGGGGCATCTCGACACTGGCGCTGGCATAGGCGAGTACCGCCAAGATAGGTAAGCGCAATAGAGGATAAAGGAGCGGAAAAACCGCTTTAAAAAAAGCTGTAACTGGATAATAGCCCAAATTTAGCGCCACTTTATACTGCTCATGTAACTTCTTACCCAGCTCAGGCTGCGCTAAAGCGCCAAGCGCCATCAGTAATAAAAACGGCAGCTCTTTTAGCACCAGTCCCAAAATGATACTAATGCCATAAGGATCGTGCGGTAGTATTCCTTGCGGCGCAAGCTCCCAACCGCTCAGCCATGGCGATACTAATCGCGCAATCATGCCTGAGGGCGCAATCAAAAACCCAATGGCGATCGCAGCCGCCGCATGTGGAATGACCAAGATTGGACTAAGCAAGCGCTCGATACGGGTCAGCCATACACTATTAAAAAACGCAGCTAGTATCATCAGAGCTATGATAAAAGCGAGCAGGGTACTGACAAGGCCCGTGGCAACACTCAACGCTACCATCTGCCCCAGACCGGGGGTTTGCCATAGTGCTTCAAACCCTTGTAAATTAAAGCTCGTTTGACCGATAGCAGGTACCCACCCAAAGGCCGGCAAAAGTACGCTGACAAGGCCACCTAGTACAGGGAATAGCAGTAAAAGCAGTAAAAATTTGGGGCTAAGGGTCACTAAGCGCGTAAACAGATCACCGTTGTAATGGGTAGTCATACTAGTGTTACCAGTATTAGAGTTCTGAGAACCTGAATTTTTAGCTAGTTCAAGTTTTTCATCTTTGTCATCAAAGAACTGACTCATTCGCTGACTCCATAGCGAGCTTGCCAGCCTTCAACAATAGCATCTACCCAACTTGGATGAGGTTCGCTAACGGTGCGTTTTATCGCGTCAAAGGGCAGTGCGCTTGGATGGGGCTTAGTCGTTGTAAATAGCGCTTGCTGCTCTGTGCCCAGGGTCGCAGGTACCAAGACCGTTTTGTCACCCCAAACGCTGGGATTTTGTTTATGAGCTTGCGCTTCAGGACTAAGTAAAAAGTTGGCGACCAATTGCGCCGCTTTCGGATGGCTAGCATTATAAGGAATTGCGACAAAATGCGTATTGCTCAAGCTGCCATCACTCATCGCATAGCTACGGATGCTCGGCGGCAAGTCATAACGCCGAACAGCGGCTGGGACTTCAGGACCTGAAAAAGTAAAGGCTAAGCTCAGCTCAGTATCATCAACCAAGCGACGCATTTGCGCGCCGCTTTGCAAGAATTGTTCGCCGTTACGCCAAAGGGTTGGATGCATCTCATCCAAGAACTCCCAAAGCGGAGCAAGCACGATTTCCTTGTTTTGCGCGCTGACAGGCTGATTTAACTCAGCTCTGATATCGGTGCCTGTCTTGGCATCGTTCTGCTCATGTATTATTACTAAAGCATACTTCAAAAAGCTGATACCCAAAAAGTCAGGTGGCTTGGGATAACCAAAGCGTCCAGGGTTTTGCTGTGTCCAGTTGGCAAGCTCATTCAAGGTTGTCGGCGGCTTCTTTACCGCTAAGCTATCATAATAAAAGGTCAGCGATGCCTGTCCCCATGGCGACTCCATACCCTCGGTAGGAATACCAAAATCAAGAGTCACGGCTGGATTATTGTTGGGATCGGTAAGAGTAAAGTTAGGTAGGCTATCTGCCCAGTCCTTTAATAGTAATGAGTTCTCGCTCATAGTGGCAAAATTAGCGCCATTGATCCAAATCAAGTCGACGCTACCTCGATCATTGTTGTTAGCAGATTTCTCAGCGAGTACGCGGCTGACGGCTTCACTGGTGTCACTTAATTTGACATGGACCAGATTGATATTATATTTATCATCAACCGTTTTAGCCGCCCACTGAACATAAGCATTAATCTGTGGATCGCCGCCCCAAGCGTGGAAGTAGACGTCTTGATTTTCACCCGCTTTTTGTACTTGTTGCCAATGGGGTTGATTGTCGTTACTTAATACTGCGATAGTCGATGCAGTACTAGCAGAGATACTCGCACAAACCCCAACTGCTATAGCGTAGCTGCTATAGCGAATCGTGTTTTGGATGGCGGGCAAGTATCTAGTCATGCGCATGAAATAATAACCTTTGATGCTAAATATGAGGTCGGACAAAGTATTTTTATTGAAGACTCTTTATGAGAGCATATGATCGTTGTTGAGTGATTACTCAAAATATTATATAGAGGATATAAAACCAAAGCCAGTATTTATACAAAGGTGAAGCGCTCTTTTGAATGGTTATGATAAACAGGCGCAAGCTTAGAGTTTAGAAAAGGTGAGTTTTTGATTAAGCATTGAGACAATAAAGGACATGGGATAGGTACACACTAAAACATAGTTATAGTAGACAGGTAAAAGCATGACACTGACGTAATTATTTTCTATTGGTGCTTTCTATATTGGCTAAAAATGCAGCAAACCCTTCACTTGCTCGCGCTTGCAAGCGGCTACTGGTAGTGACGCGGACACGATTACTCCAAGTAATAGCGTAACCTTTGGACTCGAACTTTTTGACCAAATCCACATCCTCATGGCATTTAAGGGGTGCAAAACCACCGACCTCGTTATACGCCTGACTACTAAAGCTTAAGTTTGCACCATGAATATGACGGTGATTCATTTTATCTTGATAATGGGCCATATACTTACTGCGCGTTTGCGGCATTAGGTGTGCCCAACTATCGACACTCACTACCCCGCAGATCATATCAGTCGGTTTATGGTTGATATGTGCAATTTGCTGCACCAGCCAATCTGTAGTCACTACTGAATCGGCATCGGTACAAGCGATCCAAGTGAACCCTTGCGTGATCGCATGGCGAATCCCTAAGTCCCGTACTTGCCCTACGCAGTGATAATCGCAGCTTAAATAGTCAACGCCAGCATTTTCGACTATCGCGCGCGTAGCATCCGTACAGCTATCGAGCATGACTACTATATATGTATCGATGGCTGCAGCTAATTGCTCGATTGAGCTTTGCACTGCGTTTAAGCAGTCGCTGATAGTCGCCGCTTCGTTATGCGCAGGAATGACGATAGCGATTTTTATATCCATCTGGTTATTATTATCATCCGCTTTATGATGGTGCTGATTATTATTAATCATATTAGATTTTCTTGCATCGCGACCGACTGCTCGGAGTACTGCCAAACATCTAACAAAAAATCACGATCTATGATCTGACTTTGATGCTCAAAGGCTAAGTGTTCTGCTTGATGGGTTGATGCATCAAACGCTTGCTGTAAGCGTTGATGTACGGTCTCGCCCGTCATAGCAAAACCCTCGATAACGTAGCGCCAATGACAACACAATAAAGTACCGCCTGTAGCTAGGTTTTGCTTTATCCATTTAATAACGCTATCGACATCAGCTGGCGATAAGTAATATAAAATTTCACTGATAATAATTGCATCAAAGGGGGGATGATAAGTGAGTGCATTGTCTGACAAAGCATCGTTTTCTAGAGTGAATAGCGCGCCAGGAATGATACCTTGTACCACCTTGACCCCAGACAAGTCTCTTAAACGCTGTCTGGCAAGTTGTACGGCTTTGGCATTACCATCTAGGCTTAAAAGCGACTGACAACGACGTGCAAGCAGCTCACTAAATACGCCATTACCGCAGCCCAATTCTATGGCATTGGTATACTTTGCTTGTGGCAATACCGCAAGGCACATGTCTCGTTTGCGCTTTTCATACCAGCGCGTCTGGTACTGCCAAGGGTCGCTGTTGTCAGTATACAGCACCTCAAAATACGTCTCTGAATACGCGTCAGATTGAGGACAATCCTTAGAAGCGCTTAAACTGTTATCGCTATTGACTAAAGTGTCGGCAGCATCCAGTGCCATAATAGATTTAGGATTGTGGCTCATGCAAATAAACCTCCCAAGGTTGGCTGATTCTAGCGATAGTTTGCGCGGATAAAATAGGCGGATTGCCTGTACTCTCATCAGTGGTGATTTGACTGGTAAAACAAGTAATAGCTTGCGATTTACGCTGTACCTGCTCAGCACTCAAATCTAGTCTTAGTGCACTGTGCCAAGGAATACGGTTATCGTCAGGCTGCGCCCAATGCCATGCCCAAATCAGGACTTGATAACAGGCTAAATGTTGGCGCTTAGCAAATGCTTGAATGACTTGTCCCGTCGCTTCATGATCAGGATGACCGTCGTGAATAAAAGGCGTCACCAAAATATCATTAGGCTGGATAATAGTCGCTAATTTTTTATTAAATAGTTCTTGCTCAGCGAATACGTTACCATCCGTCAAGTCCAAAGCGATAATGGATACTTGGTGCGCAATACCTAGCGCTTTTAAGGCGTTAATGCTCTCTTGCGGGCGAATAGTATTGAGCTGCTTTGGAGGATAAAGGGTTGAGTCTGGATGACTTTGGGTGCCATTGGTGACATGTACAAGGAGGATAGGGTTGCCATTAGCGGCTACGTGCTGGAGTAGTCCGCCGCAGCCTAGTATCTCGTCATCAGGGTGCGGAGCAAAGATACATACGCGCTTGTGCGCTGGGAGATGTGCTGTTATATCTAGCGGCGGCAGATGATGCAGTCCTGGCCAGTTTTGCCAAGCGTCTTGACTGGTACCATCGCCCTCAATTACGCGATCACCTACGATAGGATGGTTTTTTATATTATTTGCATTTGCCGTATCTGTTTGATCCTCTGCTATAGTTGCCATATGTTTTCTCGCATATGGGTTGAGTCATTTCTCAACTGGCTGACTGATTGAGCAGTGAGCTCGCCAATTTTTTGTAGATCAAAAGCGCCATGGCTTTGGCGTATAAATACAGGTAAGTCAGCGGCCACTCTTGCAAAATGTGCATTGCCGCAAAACGGTGCTGCACCTAGTGCCTGTCCGGCAGCATCCAATACTTGCCTTGCTACTTGCTCAGTATGTGCTCTGAGCTGACGAATAGCTAACTCATGACTGTGCTGCGGCTGCGTATCGATTAAGCGCGCGACGTGATAAAAGGATTGCTGAGTCGCTGCTAATATCATGCTGACTTGACCTAAATACATGGCCTTAAAATCGTTAGGCTTATGCTGATAAGCTTTGATTAAATAGTCTGCTAGACAGACTGTGGCACCATACCAACAAGCGGCAACTCCAGCGGCGCCATGCCAAAATCCTACTCTGTCTAAATACTCATTTGCTGCGCCAACTTGCTCAGCGGCTACGTTATCAAAATCTATCGTCGCTGTATCCGTAGCTTGCATACCAACCGCCTGCCAGCCACTAGTGTCAATAGCAATACCGTCTTGTTGCATATCGACGATCAGCAATTGCGAACGAGCGTCTTTGTCACGATAAGTCATCAGCCCATAATCAACAATGTGCGCCCCTGAGCACCAAGCTTTAGTGCCATTAACAGTGCCATGAACTTGGCCTTGCTGGTTAGTATCGTCCGGATTAAAGGATAAAGGGTGACCCTCTGCTGCCCAAACTGCAAGCAAGCCTTTTACAGGTTTTGCGTAGCCAATTTCATAGAAGATACTCAGCGCATCTAAGTGTGATTCAAACCATTTAGCAAGGGTTAGATCAACACTTGCGACATAAGCGAGGATTTGCCAACGCTCAAGGGTGCTTGCATCTTGTCCATTGCCATCACTAGTGGCGTTACCAGGATGCGGTACGCTTTGACTGTACTTAATTAAAATGTCTAATATATCGTAGCGTCGTTCATCGGTGATACTAAGCGTATTTAGCACTTGCTGATCAGCGACTAGCCTTTTTTCTATATCGCCTTTGATACTCTCTAATAAAGTATTTTGCCGTAATGGGACTTCTATATTAGCCATAACATTCTCCAAATTACTCTTGTAAATCAAACTTATGAGTAGCTCTTGGTAACGTGTTTTTTGCTTGATCAGACCTAATAGTATATAGGTCCGCCAAAAAGTCTTGTTGCCAGGCATTAATATCATAGTTGCGTAAGCCCGCTAGTAGCGTCTGATGCCGCTCTTTTCGCTCCGAAAGTGGCATCGTTAAGGCCGTTTTTAAACCCTCTATGATACTTACGGGTTGATGCGGATCAATGATCACTGCTGCTTGCATGTGTTCGGCGGCACCTGCATATTTTGAGAGTAGTAGCACGCCAGGATCATCAAGATTTTGCGCGGCGATATATTCTTTGGCTACAAGGTTCATACCGTCCTTAAGCGAGTTCACCCAGCCCACATTACTATGCCAAAATGCTTGCATCAGCGTCTCATGATCAAGCACTTTTTCGCTGTAATGAACCGCCTGCCAGTTATGTTGTGAAGTACAGTTACGAGATGTATTTTGTGAGTGATATGTGTGACAGCTAGAAGTTGCAAATTGCTGATTGATATCATCAACGACTTGCTTAACCTGAGTATAAAGCTGCTGGTAAACGGGTAAGTCCAAGCGGCTCGGACAGGCAATTTGTAGTAGTTCAAGCTGATGTTGATAGGCAGGATATGTCTTGAGAAATTTATGATATGCCCAAAACCGCTGTAACAAACCTTTTGAATAATCAATTCTATCGACTGCTATGATTTGCTGTGCTACTGACTGAGTAGTACTGTCTTTTGATCTGTGTGTCAAATTTTTGGATGATAGATGACTTACTTGTGTTTGAATTTTATCGACATTGATGCCTATAGGGTAGGTGTGGATGGTCAAATGGTGCGATGTAGGGTAGCCCAAATCAAATTGTACATGGGTTTTATCTGATTTTATAGACTCTACATCATTCAACAATGGATATATCGTTTGAGTGTTTAGATCGTTAGATAAATAGTAGCTTAAGACGTCTATACAGTTGATCTTATCTTGCACAGTTTGCATACCAATGACGTCGTAATGGGCAAGATGCGTTATAAGTTCAGCACTTTTGTCTATCTTTTTCCAAAACGCTAATAGCGCAAACGGAATGTGCAAAAAAAAGCCAATACGGTTGTTGATACCTAGCTTTCGGCAATAATACGCCACGCTCAAAAAGTGATAATCATGTACCCAAATGACATCGTCAGGCTCAATGATTTGACTTAATTGACGCGCAAATAAGCGGTTTACCGCCTGATAGCCGGCATAATCATCCATAGCTTCATTAACTAATTCTGGGCGCTCATGTAGCATGAACCACAGCACACTATTAGCAAAACCGCAGTAGAAATGCTGATACTGCCTGCGCGTAAGTGCTGTCGTCATGTAGGTAACGTCTTTATGCGCTTGCTGCTTACAAGAACGTGTATCAGTTTGTGTATTGGTCTGCGAAAAAAAGCTGTGTTTGCGGCTATTAAACTGGTTACTATTATCAGCAAAAGTTTCGACCACTTCGCCATTCCATCCCATCCAAATCACCGAACTGCCGACCAATATATCGTCCAATGCTACGGCAAGCCCGCCCGCCGCCTGAGCATCATCAGGCATTTTCACCCGATTTGATAAGACGATCAGACGGCTCACAATGATGGTCCTAAATATTTAGGCGAATCAAGTAGAGAAGATTCTGTCAAGTGACGAGGTAGTGAGGCTTGCTTTTGACAAAAAGCAAAAAAGCGATGTAGTAGGGTGACTACTTCATCTGTGTCATTCACATAGTAATGTGCAGAAGTCGGCTCAGTACCGACTTTGATACCCATACCTGCTTTGTAATCGCCCTGTATCGCCTCAAATCCTGCTTCGTCAGTGCTGTCATCACCAATAAATATAGGACAAAGTGTCTTATCCGTCTGCATTGATTGTAGCAAAGTCAAAATCGCCGTGCCTTTATTCGCGTCTTGTGACACTAGCTCCCAAACATATTTACCAGATTTTATGACCCAATTAGGGTAAGGTTTTGCGACTTGAGTGATCAGGCTATACGCAACCTCTGCTAAAGCTGGATACTCACGGAAATGTAAGGCGATAGAGTAGGGTTTATCTTCTATACGGACTTTAGGATAAAACTGGCAGGCCTGTAGAAGTGCCTGTTTGATAACGCTAAGCTCTTTGATATCTATCTGCTTGATATGAGTCATATCGTCTGTCTGACCCGTTGAGTGCTTATTGGTAAAGATCTCAAGACCGTGGGTGGCGGCGATAGGTAAGACCAAAGGGAAGAGCATTGTCCTTGCGTTATCCAAACTACGCCCAGTGACAACCGCAATATCGACGCCTAAGTCTTGTATTTGTTGCAATATATTAAGAGTCGTACTAGGAATGAAGCTATTTTTTGGGTCAAGAGTAAAAGTAGCTAGCGTGCCATCGATATCCAAAAACAAACAGTATTGATTCTGATAGGACAGATACTCAGCGAACGTATCAGGCGCCAAGTATATAGGCGTGGACTTGCTAGATAAGGTCATGCTTTTTCCTTTAATAGGACAGGGTTAGGACCTATTTGAATAAGGGGTTAAAAACGAGAAGTTTATCAACCATTAATGCTCAGAAACCATTGATAACTAAGGCAAACCTTATAGTAAGTTTGCCATAATACAATGGCAAAAAAACCAATAGTTGTGTAGATTTTTTTAGTATTCGTCTTTATCGCTACTGTAAAAACATCTGGTTTGCTTTTACTTACCTCATGACTTTTAGCAAACATTAAACCTATAATTTCTAGCTTAAGTGTTGTGTTAGTGATTTATCGAAAATCTCATATCTCTAAAAATTAGAAAAAGTAATATTAATTACTATTATATTGAATCCGATTGCATCGCTACTTTTATTGTCTTAGTATAACTGCCACACTCCAACGATATTTAATATCAGATAATGGTTTGCAGAGGTAATAAATATTACCATTAGTGCTAAATATTCTATTCGACATCTACAATATCAAAACAAATTAATTATTACTACCCAAAATCGTCAAGGAATAATTCCATGAGTATCGAAAACCTAGCGCCAGACTGGATGACTCAAGAGCGCAAAATGATTTATGAGAGTGCGCTCAAAATGTTCAAAGGTTGGGAGCCAAAAGACGAGCAGTGGCGCAAAAATGGCATGATCGATCGCGAGGCTTGGGAAGAGGCTGGCGAGAACGGTTTTTTGTGTGCCTCAATGCCTGAAGAGTATGGCGGCGGTGGCGGTGATTTTCGTGATGAAGTCGCTATCATTTATGCTCAAGCAGAATCCAATCAGTCAGGATTTGGCGGTATCGTGCATTCAGGAATCGTCGCGCCTTACATTTTGCATCATGCAACAAAAGAGCAAAAGCAAAAATGGCAAGTGGCGAATACATCGCGGCTATCGCTATGACGGAACCGGGCACAGGCTCAGATTTGCAAGCGCTA
>NZ_JBQQFC010000011.1:0-23965 GCF_052258445.1 Psychrobacter sp. T6-1 | reverse complement strand
ACGAGTTTAGTGATGATTTGATAAATAAATCTGCAACGATTAATGAGCCAAGCTTATATGCACTGCTCGACGCTGAGTTTGCAGCAGATCGCAGTAATATGCCGCGCGCGCTGGCTATTTATAAGCAGCAAGCCTTTAAAGAAGAGGCAACGGCGGTCTTTGAGCGCGCGCTGAGCTTATCGCTGCGCAGTGAAGGGTTTGAGTCATCCTTAGCCTTTGCCAAAGCATGGCAAGAGCGCAATCCTGAGCACGCGCCCGCTTGGTTTTATGTCGCCCATTTAGCGCTCAAAGCGCATGATTATCCTTTAGCCGCCGAGACGCTCACGCTGATATTGCAAGATGATCCAAGAGCGGATTTGAGCGAAGTTTTGGTCGGTATTTATCCTGAAACTGACGAGGACAGACGCGAGCTACTAGCGGCTTTGCAGCTTATTGATAGCGCGCAAAACGCCTCGCTATCAGTACTCAAAGCAGGCTTATTATTGCAGTTCGACGAGCCAGAAGTCGCCCTTGTACATATCGACCGTGCCCTACTGCGTCAACCAGACTACGTGCCTTTTATTACCCTCAAAGCCGATATCTTACGTAAGCTTGAGTCCTCAAGCACTGTTACCAACTACCTTACTCAATCGCGCCTGCGCAATCCCTCTAACAAGAGCTTGTACCTATATGAGATTCGCTACTTACTCGATTTGAATCAAAGCCGTGAAGCGTGGGAGTTGCTGCTTGTTGCCAATAAGCGCTTTGAGGATGATGCGGAGATTACTTTGCTTGCTGCCCTTGTGAGCTTAGATATCGAAGAATACCCTAGCGCAGATAGGCTGCTTAACCAACTGGCAAAGAGCACCAATTATCTCGATCAAGCGTATTATTACCTAGGTATTAGTGCCGAGCGCCAGCAGCGCTTTGATCAGGCCAAATATTACCTAAGCGGCGTTATGCAAGAGGATTTAGTGCTTGCTGCCCGCAAAAAAGTAGTGGCCTTTGAGCTCAATGACAATAATATCGAGGCGGCTATTGCCACTTTAGAAAAGCTACGCCAGCAGTTTGAGATATTTGCACCTGAGGCTTATATTATGCAGGCAGATATCTTGTGGCAGCAAGAGCAAAAGGACAAAGCACAAATGCTCTTGGCACGTGCTAGCCGCGAGTATCCTGATAACGAAGACCTGTTATTTGCGCGCGTACAATTACTTGATGATCGCAGTGATTATGTCATCAAGCGCACTTTACTCAATCATTTGCAGACGCTTAAGCCCAATAACTTATCTTATAAACTAAGCTACGCACGACTGTTACTTGCCAATGACAGAAATTCTGAGCAAGGCTTAGCTCTAGCAAAAGCTATCGTTCAGATTCGCTATGATGACCTGCGTTACGATAACGGTTTGCACTTGCAAGCGCTCAATGTGCTGGCAGATAATGCGCTTGCAAACGATAATTACGCACAAGTGATCAGCTATCTGCAAACGCCTTATGATGTGCTACCAACCTTAGAGTCTGGGGTGCTGCTATTGCGAGCTTATCAGGGCTTAGGCGATGATGACAGAGTTAGAATGCTACTCATAGACCTGCAAAAACGCTTCTCTTTTGGACAACAAAACGTCAATGACCGTATTCAGCTTTACTGATTGTCAGAAGTTATCAGCAGCAAAACGTCCAAAAACAATGTCGCTTATAAAAGGCATAACCGAGTAACAAATGGCGCGTAAGCTGTACTGCTAAGCACATCACTGCTAAACACACAAAAATTTGCATCCCTTTTGAGGAATAATCATGTCATCTTTATTATCAAAAACGCCATTGAACACCCGTCTATCTACATTGGCTGCCATAACTTCTGCTATATTGATTACCTCTGGCTGCCAATCGTTACAAAGCGCTAAAACGCCTATTACCAGCAGCCCTACCGTACAAGCGCAAAAACTCGATGACTTTACTATTAATGGCAAGATTGGCGTCACTATGCCTACCCCTAGTGATAGCGCACAAAACCCTGGCACGCAAGGCGGTAGTGCATTCTACGCTTGGGGTCAACAAGACGATCGCTTCGCTATTGAACTCATTGGCGCGTTAGGCATTGGCAAAACCAATATTGAATACAATGGTCAAACGGCGACACTGGTCAGCGAAAAGACAGGTACGCTCACCGCTGATGATCCAGAGACATTATTGCTAAAGGCCACAGGCTGGCAAGCGCCTATCTCACAAATGCCCTACTGGATATCGGGTCGCCCTGCGCCCTCAGATAGCGATGCACAAGTGGACGCGCAAAACCGCCTGATCAGCTCAGTCAATGGGCCTTGGACTGCAAACTTTACATATAAAGGCGCTGATACGTTGCCTAACAAAATTAGCGCCACGCAGCCGCAAGGTCAAAAGGTCATTATGACCATTAATCATCAAGATCGTTAAATTGCACTGCTGATATATTGACCCTACTTTATCTACGACGCAAAACTATATGACGACTCACACTATCACGCGCTTGTCCCCTGCCAAGATTAATCTGTTTTTGCATATCACAGGCAAACGCGGCGATGGTTATCATAATCTGCAAACCGTCTTTCGCCTGCTTGATTGGGGCGATTATTTGCATTTTTTGCCCAGTGCGCAGGTCGATATCAGCGTGGTAACTACAGATAGCGCGGATGCGAATCAGCAAGCGACTCGCCTTTGTCATCAGCTCATCATCCTTGCTGGCGCGGATAGCATTACTGACAATGTAGAACAAAACCTTATCTTTAAAGCGGCAAAAGCGCTGCTATTTTCTATTATTACAATAGGAGAGATGCCAGCATCCCTGCAAGCGGTTCGTATCACTTTAGATAAGCATCTGCCTATGGGCGCAGGCTTGGGCGGTGGCTCCTCTAATGCGGCGACCACTTTGCTAGCGCTCAACGAGCTGTGGCAATTTAAACTCAATCAAAACGAGCTAATCAAAATCGCTACCACTATTGGTGCGGACGTGCCTATATTTATCTATGGGCAGGATGCTATCGCTATGGGAATTGGTGAGGAATTAACAGCTATCAACTTGCCTGCTCAGCACTACCTGATTCTTACGCCCGATGCGCATGTGAATACTGCTAAACTATTTGCCCATCCTAAATTAAGTCGTAATATTACGCCTTTATCTATCGACACGATAAAAAACCAAACCCATGATTATGTGCAACATTTAAATGCACCTTTTAAGAATGTCTTTACGCCTGTGGTCACAAGCTTAGCTCCTGCGGTTAAAAAAGCACTAAATTACTTACAAGGTTTAGAGTCGCAAGCTCTAGGCACAGCGAGAATGACGGGGTCTGGTAGCGCCGTTTTTTTGCCATTGGAGGCGAGTGTGGCTGCTGATAAAAGCATACTGACGAAGTGGACTCACGGCGCGCCTTGTCCAGCTTATGTCGTAAATAGTCTGTCACCCTACAATCAAATTTAACTTATTCAAATATCTCCTCGTTAATCTGTTAATAATAAACCCTGTAAAAAGGCCGAAAAGCCTTGCAAAATCTGCAAATTTGATTATAATAGGTCGCCTTAAAGGGGTATAGCCAAGTTGGTAAGGCATCAGGTTTTGATCCTGACATCCGTTGGTTCGAGTCCAGCTACCCCTGCCATTTTTAGTTTGTATTGCTGCATTTTATGATTGCAATTGACAACACCCTCCTACTTTCGGTATAGTTCGCAACGAACACCGTTAGGATAAGTCAGCGATAAATAACTTTATTTTACTGCTGACATGATCGACTATCATGCCATTTTGATACTTTTCAAATAGTACTGGTAGAGCAAGACCTTACAGGGGTATAGCCAAGTTGGTAAGGCATCAGGTTTTGATCCTGACATCCGTTGGTTCGAGTCCAGCTACCCCTGCCATTTTCTACTGTAATGATATACCCCTCTTTTTTCTACATTTGAGCAGTTAGATACTGCTTTGCGGTCGCTGCTTGAGTCAATCAATAGGACTTCAGTCATGCCTTATTTGGCAATTTTTACGGGTAGTGCCCATCCAGAACTTGCGAAAACCGTAGCAGACCACCTACATATTCCTCTTGGTAAAGCTGATATTACCCGTTTTTCTGATGGCGAAATTGCTGTGGAAATCAAAGAACACGTGCGCGGTAAAGACGTGTTTATCATGCAGCCCACCTGTGCACCTACCAACGATAACTTAATGGAAATCATGATGATGGCCGACGCTTTGCGCCGCTCTAGCGCCGGTCGTATTACCGCTGTCATGCCCTACTTCGGTTATGCACGCCAAGATCGCCGTCCGCGTTCTGCTCGCGTACCCATCTCAGCCAAAGTCGTCGCTGATATGCTCAACATCGTCAGCATCGATCGCGTGATGACTGTTGATTTGCACTCAGACCAGATTCAGGGTTTCTTTGATATTCCAGTCGATAACATTTATGGTACGCCGGTACTGTTAAACGATCTCAAAAAACAAGATTACGACAATATCATGGTCGTCTCACCTGACGTTGGCGGCGTAGTTCGTGCTCGCGCTATGGCCAAGCAATTGGGCGATGCTGACCTCGCTATCATCGATAAGCGCCGCGCTCGCGCTAATGAGTCACAAGTGATGCACATTATCGGTGATGTCCGTGACCGTGATTGCGTTATCGTCGATGACATGGTCGATACCGCAGGAACATTGTGCAAGGCTGCTGAAGCGCTCAAAGAAAATGGCGCGCGCCGCGTACTCGCTTATATCACTCACCCTGTGTTATCGGGTAAAGCGCTCAAAAACATCAGTGAATCAGAGCTTGATGAGATCGTCGTCACCGATACGATTCCGTTATCTGACGCCGCCAAAGCTTGTACTAAGATACGTCAAGTGTCTATCGCTCCGATGCTCGCTGAGAGCTTGCGCCGTATCAATAACGAAGAGTCTATTAGTGCGATGTTTGATGCCTAATTGCTTTGATTCATAATTCTCAATCCGTAACTTTCATCGATTGAGATATGATTGAATAAAAATAGCGTTAAGACCCTATGAGTCTTAGCGCTATTTTTATTTGAAAGTGATAAAAGGCATAAGCCTTTATTATTGCTACAAAACCACGTATAATGCGCGCCTGTATTCATCTTTAGCTAACGTCTGTTTTTTGGCGCTAGTAGCATGATTTATACTCGTTAAGCTTTACTTTATAAGTATCAATTATCTGGTGATAGACTGGTCGCAAGTCTTAGATCACTAGTAGATACTTCACATACACTCTATAGGATTAATTCCATGGCTATTGATCATTTTGCAATTAACGCAGTTGACCGCTCTGCTGAGCAACAAGGTAAAGGTGCGAGCCGCCGCCTACGTAAGCAGAACCTAGTCCCTGCTATCATTTATGGTGGTGGTGCAGAACCAACCGCTATTTCAATCAAATTAAACGAGATGGTAAAGTCGCTTGAATACGAAGCGTTCTTTTCACAAATCTTGACCATAACTACAGACAAAGGTGATGAGCACCAAGTCGTTATCAAAGACTTGCAGCGCCATCCTGCCAAAGGCTTCCCAATGCATGCTGACTTTCAGCGCATTGTTAAGGGCCAGAAAATAAACATGAACATCCCAGTTCATTTCAGTGGTCGTGAAGACGCGCCAGGTACTGCTAATGGTGGTATCTTGTCTACGCTAGTGTCTGATGTCGAAATCATCGCATTGCCATCACAGCTCCCTGAATACCTAGACGTTGATGTGTCAAGCATGGAGATTGGTGATCTATTCCGTCTATCAGATATCAACTTGCCAGAAGGCGTGGTTATCGCTGAGCTTGAATTAGAAGACGGTCATGACCGTACTATCGTCAACATGCAGCCACCAACAGTCGAAGAAGTTGACGAGGATGCTGACGAAGTTGATGCTGACGAAGTTCCTGCTACTGAGCAAGGCGGCGAAGGCGAAGAAGCGACTGACGACGATTCAGAGTCAGATAGCGAGTAATAAGTTATGGGTTGCTACGGCGTTTTAGTCGCTTTGTAGCATCCAGACTTATGCCGTATACGCAGCAGGGGATAATCGTCTCCTGCTGTTTTTGTCAGTACATTTTGAAAAGCTAACAGCTATCTTTTCAAAATGTATTTATAGCAAATATGAGTATTTTATGGCCATTAAACTTATTGTGGGTTTGGGTAATCCTGGTGAGCAGTATATGTTCACCCGTCACAATGCTGGATTTTGGTTCGTGCATCATTTAGCGCAGCAATTTAATATTAGCTTGAGCCATGACAAAAAATTCCACGGTATCACTGGACGCGGACAGATTCATGGACATGATGTGCGCCTGCTACTGCCGCTGACCTTTATGAATAAGTCGGGGCAGTCAGTAGTGCCTATGGTCAACTTTTATAATATTGATAATCGTGAGCTGCTTATCGCTCATGACGAATTGGACATCACAGCAGGCAGTATCAAGCTCAAAACGGATGGCGGGCATGGCGGGCACAATGGTTTGCGCGATATCACTCCGCATATCGGTAGCGACTTTCATCGTCTGCGTATCGGTATCGGTCACCCAGGTCATAAGTCAAAGGTCAGCGGTCATGTACTCTCAAAAGCGGCGCCTGATGAGCAGATTGCTATTGATAGCGCATTGTCTGCCAGTTTTGAGGCATTGCCGTTGCTGTTAGCTGGCGATATCGAAAAGGCACGCTCCCAGATTAATAGCTTTAAATTACCTGAATAAAAGAGAGGTAATAACGCGCCCTTTTAATTTAGTGATCATACCCCCATTAACCTCTTGAATTGATTCATTTAACACCCGTACAATAAGGAAGCAACCTATGCTACTTAATATGCTCAAATGCAAACTACACCGTGCCCGCGTCACTCATGCAGAGCTTCATTACGAAGGTTCATGCGGTATCGATGGCGACTTGTTGGACCTCGCGGGTCTTCGCGAGAACGAGTCGATCGACATCTATAACGTCACCAACGGCAAGCGCTTTCGCACTTATGCTATTCGCGCAGAAGCAGGCTCTGGTATCATCTCGCTAAACGGCGCTGCAGCACATATGGCAGATTTGGGTGATATCGTTATCATCTGTGCTTATGCGCATTTTGATGAAGTTGAAGCGTCAACCTATCAGCCAAAGCTGGTCTATTGCAATGAAGACAATACGGTTAAAGACACGGCGAACATAATTCCTGTACAAGTGGCTTAGTCTGATTCGTTGCTAGTCTGCTACTTGCAAAACTAGTGAGTCAGACACTTATTCTTATTGTATTCGTAGTACGCATGCTAGTATTCGGGCTGAATCCAAATGGGTTCAGCTCTTTTTATGTCTGTAGAGGTATGATTTATGTGGCTGGCGATAACAGCGGTGATTATTGGACTGGCGATCTTGGTCTGGAGTGCTGACGTTTTTATTGATGGCGCTGTGGTCTTAGCTAATAAATTAAACGTACCCAGTTTTTTGATTGGTGTGGTCATCTTAGGACTTGGCACCTCAGCACCTGAAATGGTCGTCTCAGTGCTCGCTGCTTTAGAAGGCAGCCCTGAGCTGGCACTGGGTAACGCTTATGGCTCCAATATCATTAATATCGCTTTGGTACTTGGCGCAACGGTACTTATCAGCCCTATTATCATACGCAAAAGCATTATCAATCGTGATATGCCGCTACTGCTACTCGTCACTGGCGTTGCGGCATGGCAGCTTAACGATGGCGTCTTAAGTAATACTGACGGCATTGTGCTCATTGCTTTGTTGATAGCGGTATTAGGTATTCAGATTGTACTGAGTTTGAAAGAGGGTAATCACGAACATGAAGACGACCCTGTATTAGATAGTGCTCAGGAGACCAGCGCTATTCGTGGTCTTGGCGCGCTGCTACTGGGTCTCTCGGTATTGATTTTAAGCTCCCGTGCGATCGTTTGGGGTGCAGTCGAGCTTGCTACGCTTTGGGGACTTAGTGAACTGATTATTGGCTTAACCATCGTCGCTGTGGGTACATCCTTGCCTGAGCTGGTTGCAAGCTTGTCTGCCGCGCGCAAAGGCGAGCATGATATGGCGCTTGGAAATATCATCGGCTCCAATATCTTTAACACTTTAGCTGTTGTGGGACTTGCCGCGCTCATCGCACCGATTAATATTAGCCCCGTTATCTTATCGCGTGATGTGTTAGTAATGGGTGGTATCACGGTGCTACTTTTTGTGATGTGCTTATTTGCTTTTATATCCAAACGTCAATTTGGCCGCGTCTCTGGTATGACTTTGATATTGGCATTTGTAGGTTATACGTTATGGCTATCGCAAAGTGTCGCTATATAAATAAGCAAAAACAAGCCTGTGTTTATTCACTGTCTTTACGGTTGCGTAGCACGCGCCATAAGCCTTCATTCTCTGTTCTTGGCATTTTAAGGGTAATGGTGTTTGAGATCATGTCTTGTACCGCAAGGCCACGACGATTGAACAGACAAAAGGCGTAATTAAACATCAAACCTAAAAACGCACTAGTCAGCATAACAGCGCGCGAGCCGCCGATTAGGCTACCGATAAGACCAAAGATAAGCGGCATGATACTTGCCGCTAAGATACGCTTAAATGCCTGTCCCCAGCTAAGCAGATGACCGGTGTCGTTAACGGTCTTTAACCGCCACGTCTGCATACCCAGCGTCTGACCACCGCGCCGCCAAAACAGTCCATAAAAACCCACTAAGGTTAAGATAAAAGACGGCGTCATTATCGCATTTTGGTACCAAACGGGTAAGGTCTGCGCTTGATTGGACTCCGTCCCCGTCTGCATAGTCGCAAGCGTTCCTATGACTGTCAGCGCCGTCCCTACCAAGAACAGTAATGCCAGTATCAACATACCGTCATAGACGATAGCGGCGATTCTAGTCGTTGGTTTAGCAATCGTCGGCTCATCGCTTTTATGCGCCAGCTTTGCAGCTACTTTTGGCTTTGCTTGCGTAGGTGATGATATTTTGCTTCTTGACTTGGTCTTGGCAGAGGGCTTTTTGGAGGTTTTTGGCATGGCAGGCGCTCACAACAGGTAGGCAATAGGTCTATTGTACCGCAATTGCGCCTGTTATCATAAACGGATGACAAAACGAGCAGACATAAAAAAACCGCCAAATATCCAAAGATAGGCGATTGATTTAGAGTTCTCTGTAATGCTTTTAGACATTAATGATGCAAATGGTGCGCCCGGAGAGATTCGAACTCCCGACCCCTTAGTTCGTAGCCAAGTGCTCTATCCAACTGAGCTACGGGCGCGTTTTGCACATCATTTACTGAGCAGTGACATAGCACTTTTCTAGCAAATTAGGTTGGCTATTATATAGAGTACAAACTTAATGTCAATGCTTTTATCAGTTAAAATAAAAATTACTGTCAAAACACATCAAACTCTATATATCGCCGAATAAGATGGCGGTGAAGGAGGGATTCGAACCCTCGATACGCGTTAACGTATGGTTCCTTAGCAGGGAACTGGTTTCAGCCACTCACCCACTTCACCGAAACGAGATAAGACATTTGTAAAAACAAACTTTGTAGTAACAAATACAGTATCGTTGCTATCGATACGTCCTAGTCGTGGGCGAGTATTATAACAAAGACATCGCCAATTGCAAGCCTTGTCATGCGTTTAATCCTGCTTTGATAGTTATTTAATAAAATGATGTCTGATCAGTTTCAGTTGTGGATTATTTATAAAGCCACTATTGATACTAGTCATTTATATTTCAGCCATAAAAAACGCCCTACCTTAGCAGAGCGTTTGATTATGACGTATAAATTATCTTAAAGGATAGCTTAGCCTAACATCGGCATAAAGCTGGCGGCAAAACCACCGATAAAGATCTCAAGCAGATAAAAGGCAAGAAAGGCGACAATCGGTGAGAGATCTAGCATGCCTAGATTTGGGGTAATACGGCGAAACGGCGCAAGGATAGGCTCTGCTAAGCGCATAATGATATTAACAATAGGATGCACGGAACCTGTAAATACGACAATCCAGCTGACGATAATAGAGCCTATCACCAAATAGCGACACATACGCAAAAAGTCTAATACCAAACTGATGGTACCCGTAAAAAATAGCGGTACAGGGGCGATGCCTTGCTGAGTCAAAGCCGCCTTGCCTGATATATCAATCAGGCGAATAAGCAGCATCAAAACAATAGCTGCAATGCTGATGCGACCTTGCGCTACGGTAGGAAAAATACGACCAAACACATCGACGATATGGGTGGCTCGATAAGCGGGCGCGATCATAGGGTCGCTGGCATCCATATCTGCAAACTGCAGCATAAAGCGTATAAACACCAGCAGCATAGCAAAGGTGGTGACCAGATCAAAAACTTGTAATAAGGCGTTATTCATGGAGCATTACTCAGTATCGATAGTTTTGCGTTAGCAAGTGCTAAGTTTAATTCAAAAAGCATCTATTGACTCATCTCATCGCTTAGCGCTTCACTGCGCTGATAGCACGCTTGCATAGCTTCAGCGATTTGACGTCCAATCTCATTGGCTTGCATCGATTCGATCGCCGCCTGCGTCGTACCATTTGGCGAGGTGACCTTGCGGCGTAGCTCACTCGGTGCGTCATCGCTATCCATGGCCATTTTAGACGCGCCTAGCATTGTTTGCATAGCGAGTGCGGAGGCTTGCTTGCGACTTAGCCCTAAATCGACTGCGCCGTCGATCATAGACTCAATAAAGTAAAAGACATAAGCAGGCGCTGATCCTGATACAGCGGTCACTGCATGCATATGCTCTTCGCTATCGACCCACATGACCAGCCCTGACGCCGCCATTACTGCCTCTGCCAGTTGCTTGTCATCATCATTTGTCGCAGCACTGGCATATAGACCAGTTGCGCCCATTTGAATCATAGCAGGAGTGTTCGGCATAGCGCGGACGATGTTGCTATAGCCGCCGAGCATCGCGGATAAAATATCCGTCGATAGACCCGCTGCCACTGAAATGATGAGCTGCTTGTCGAGCACCTCTGTAAAAGCGCTGACCACCATTTTCATCACTTGCGGCTTGACCGCGAGTACGATGACATCTGCACTAATCACAGCGGATGTGGCATCCTCAGTGGGATCTACCGTATTGATTCCTTTAGCCGTGAGCGCTTGTCGTATCTCGCTACTAGGATCTGCAACTGTAACCAGCTTAGGATTAACGCCGCAGCCGATCAGACCACTGATCAAAGCCTGCGCCATATTACCACCACCGATAAAGCTTATCTTTTTATCATCTAATACTGACATAATTTATCCTTTATAACGTCGCTAACGGCTGCGCTTATGATCTTATTATAATTTTCATCAAACGCGCAGCAGTAGGGTATGCAAAATGACACTCAGTTTATCATACTGCCATTCTTGGCGTTTGATAAATTAAAAACCCCTAGTCAACATGCAAACTACTTTTTAACCCTTGCGCTATGGCATTGAATGCTGGATTGTCGTTGTCCAATATCCAAGTCTCAAACGGTGATATCAATGCCAGATGAATGATATGAGATTTGTTCTCGCTGTCAGGCAAGATTAGGCTCACTACTACCAAACTATCGCGTAGCCATACAGGTATACCTAAGCTCTGATACAGCTTTTTGCCTGACTGCGCTCGACTGTTTAGCGCAGTTTTTACCTTTTGCTGACGACCAAGCGGCGCAATGCTTAAAGCAATAGTATCACTCATATTTATAGGCGACTTATCAAGCACCACCTTTAATTGCCAATGGCACCTTTGATCTTGGCGTACCGTAATGAGTGTTGCTCTATGAGCAGTATGCAGCGGACAGGTTTGCGCAGGTATATCATTGTTGAGCCATGCAAGCCACTGATTGCTTAATCGATATAGCTTTTGACGATAACGACGAATCGTATAAGCTCGCTGGCGTCCTTGCCAAAATAGCTGGGTCTGATGATCAAAATCGGTGCGCTTGGTTAAGTGAATAACGTCATCTACAAGCTGCTTTGACGGCGGTAGCGGCTCATCTAGTGCCAGCCAGTAGTGCATTAATTGACTCAGGCGAGCGCTTGGCAAGGCATTTAATGAGTCGATATCGATAACGCGCTGCACAGGCGGCATTTGTAGTGGTGCAAAAGATGAGGCGGATACTTGTATAAGATCTTGCTTCGCTTGCGCATTAATAATGTCTTTGGCATCCGCTAATAGCTGCGCGCTACGAGCAATATTCTCGGTTGCGTTAGCATTATAGTGTGTGAGCATAGGCAAGACATCGCGGCGCAGACCACTGCGTACATTATCTCCGCTATCATTCGTGGGATCATCGATATAGGGCAACTCCATCCGCTTAGCGTAGGCAGTGATATCACTGCGGCGCACGCTGAGCCAAGGTCGCCATAACACATGTTGCCGCGCGCCTGTCTGTTGCAGGCGAAGGGGCATCATGCCTGCCAGTCCATTGACGCCTGCGCCTTGAATCAAGCGCATCAGTACCGTCTCAGCTTGATCATCGCTATGATGACCGAGGATCAGTACATCACCTTGATTGATATGCGCTAGCATGGCGGTATAACGGGCTTGGCGCGCAGCTTGCTCATCAGCACCGTCCACCTGAGCTTGCAAGATATAACACCGCATTTGCTGCGCGCGCGCCCAATTGGCTACGTGTATCGCCCACTGCGCGCTACCTGCTTGCAAGTTATGATCGACATGCAGTAGCTGCGGCAAAAATGGCACCTTGCCTTGTCTATAAAGCTGCACGCATGCAGCAGCTAACGCTAACGAATCACGGCCACCACTACAGGCCAGCCAAATACGGCGACCGTGCAGGTGCTCATAGTGCTCAGCGGTACTGGCTAGTAGCGCCTGACTGAGCTTTTTATCTACTGGCAGAGTCGATGACAGCGTTCTGATGGGATGATGACGGATAGCAGAGCTATTCATAAAATAATCTTATTAAAATATGGTTTATTGATCTGCTTAACAATAATAAACCTTTAGATATAAAAAAACGTGCCTTTATAGGGACACGTTTATTTTAACAAAATACTAAAGAGTTAAATCGACCTTTTAGGCAGGCAGCATCACCTCAGAATTAAAGGTTTTAAGCTTTTCATAACGTTGCTCACAGCGCACGTCTGCATCCATATCAACAAGCTCATTCAACTGCTCAGTAATCAGCTCCTTTAGCGCGTTCATAACTGGCTGCGGATGGATATGCGCGCCCTCGCCTTCTTCAATAACCGCGTCAATAAGTCCTAGCTGATACAAGTTAATTGCGTTGAGCTTTAGCGCTTCGCTAGCGTCTTTGGCTTTTTCAGCGGTTTTCCATAGGATAGAGGCGCAGCCCTCAGGAGAGATAACTGAGTAGATACTGTTCTGGAGCATATTGACTTTGTCACCAACGCCAATAGCTAGTGCACCACCTGAGCCGCCTTCACCGATAATCGTCACGATAATTGGTACTCTAAGGCTTGAGAATACCGCAATACTCTCAGCGATCGCTTGCGCTTGTCCGCGCTCTTCTGCGCCAATACCAGGATAGGCGCCTTGGGTGTCGACAAAGGTCATCACAGGAATATTAAAGCGCTCAGCCATTTTGACCAGACGGATCACTTTGCGATAGCCTTCAGGATTTGCCATGCCAAAATTATGAGCGATGCGCTCGCGCGTACTACGCCCGCGGTGTTGACCAACTACCATAACCGGCTCGCCATTGAAGCGCGCAAGGCCTCCGACAATCGCCTTGTCATCAGCGAAAGCTCGATCGCCATGAAGTGCGTCAAACTCTGTGAATAATTGATTGACGTAGTCCATAAACAATGGACGTTTGGCATGACGTGCCAGTTGTACGCTATCCCAGACGGTACTCATAGACTTATCCTTTTTGTCATTTTTTCTGTGATGACTGATATGATCTAGGCGCTATTGCAATACAAAGCGCTATTGTTAATTAGGGCATTCAACCACTATCAGCATCATGGCAGTACAGTTGTAAACTCAATAAAAACTATAGTAGCACATCTTATAAGCTATGGCATTAGCACAACTTTACGTTATTGACATTTATAACGTCGTGCTTATCTATCGTTCAAAAGAATAATGACGTTTACAGGTAACGGATTTCTAGCAATTTTATAATGTATAACTTTTCAATGTATAAAAGCGATAAGTCATATTATTTATCCGCTTTAACAATTATCTACTTCAGTGATTATCCACTTCAATGATTATCTACTTCAATAATTATCCGCTTCAACAATGTCAAGCTTGACGCCCCACTTAGCGAATTGATCAGTCTCCGCATAAAGATCGGTAAGCAAAGACGTATAGTGCTCGTTACCATTGGTCACCGTAATTTGCCAGTGATTGCTCTTAATCACCTTGATACTCATTGTCGGCGGAATATATTCGCTGCGACCATGATGGGCTAATACGGCTAACCGAAGCAGCAGGCACAGATACACTAAGGAATCACCGCCAATGCTGCAAGCCTGCTCAAGCGCATCGGATTTAAGCCGCCGCCTGTGGCTAAGTGCCAGCTGCGCCATACGCTTTTGGTCCACTTGTGAGAACCCTGGAATATCTGAATGCTCTAACAAATAGGCACTATGTTTGTGATAACCGCTATGACTAATCGCTAGACCCACCTCATGCAAATAAGCGGCGCGGCGCAATAGGTCAGCGTCATCGGTATTTAATTTTAAATCTTTTGCCACTTGTTCAAAGAGTAGATGGCTGCTCTTGACCACTTGCTTGGCTTGTTTTTTATCGACCGAATAACGCTTGATGAGTGCCAGCACGCTACGATCGCGCACATCTTCACTGCTAAAGCGCCCAAGCATGTCATACATCACCCCTTCTCGCAGCGCGCCATCTGAATAGGTCAACGTCTCAATCCCAAGTACTTTCATAACCGCGCGCAGTACCGCTACCCCTGCTGGGAACACCGCTTTTCGGTGCTCTTTGACGCCTTCTAAGTCAATATCGTCAACGTTACCTATTTTAGTTAACAGCTTTTCAAGCTTTTTGAGACCCTGATACGTCACGCGCTCTTGATCATCAGACCAACCTTTTGATACCAGCACATTACGCACCGCCTTAATCGTGCCGCTTGAGCCGATTACACTGCTCCAGCCCGCTTTTTGGTAGCGACCATTAATCGCCAGCACCTCTTTACGCGCCGCGCCAATAGCTTTGGTAAAGGCGTCTTTGGTGATTTGGCCATCAGCAAAGAACTTTTGAGTGAAGGCGACGCAGCCCATTTGCAAGCTCTCAGTGAGTATCGGCTCAAAACCTTGACCAATGATGAACTCAGTCGAGCCGCCGCCAATATCTATAACCAGACGCTTATCGCTACTGGCATTGGTGTGCGAGACGCCCAAATAGATCAGACGTGCCTCTTCGCGACCAGCGATAATCTCAATAGGTTTGGGCAATATCTCATTAGCACGAGCGATAAAGTCGTTGGCGTTTTTGGCTTGGCGCAGGGCATTGGTCGCAACGATACGCACGCGCGCAGGTGGTACCGCATCAAGACGCGCCACGAACCGACTCAAACAATCCAAACCTCGGCGAGCGGCTGCCGCACTCAATATATTGTGCTCATCTAACCCTGCTGCTAATTGTACCTTTTCAGACATGGAGACTACTTTTCGTACCTCACCATGATCAAGACGAGCAATCGCTAAATGAAAACTGTTGGAGCCGATATCGATAGCAGCCATCAATTCATCTTCGGCAAGCGGCGGATTGGTAAGGTAGTTGTTGGGCATAAAAAGCGGTTACCGTAGGTTGCAGGTTGAATGCCTCAAACAATCAACGAAAAGAGATACAAATAACCTCAAACCCTGATTGTAAGGTATCAAGCGTTATCAATGAGTGCTGTCATTAAAGCATTTATGCCCAATAGGGGCAAGCGCTCGACTGTCCTATATATTCAAGAGCGGATATGAGATTTAGCTATTGCGATGTGCTAGGTTATATCGCAATAACAACGGCTATGTCATAATTAACAATTACTTAGCCTTAATTTTGTTATATGATAATGATCTATCTACACCCTTTATAACGCATAAAAAGACGAGCAAGGACGCTACTATGAACACTCAAACCAAACACACCGTTTTTAGCCGTACAGACCTAGAGACCAACAACAAAATCAGAAACGTCAAACCAACTGAGCAAAGGTTTTATGACTTCTATTTAGAAGAGCATCAAAATATGGCTTGTCGGCGTTTGCATTTTGCGGGCAGTAGTTTTGGTTTATTAGGCTTGGCAAAATCTATCAAAACCCGTTCGCCAAAACCTCTACTCAAAGGGATTGCCGCAGGCTATGGCTGCGCTTGGGTCGGACATTTTTTCTTTGAAAAAAACAAACCTGCCTCGTTTAAATTTCCGCTCAAAAGCTTCGCTAGTGACTTTCGCATGTATGGCGATGTACTACGCGGCAGATTAAGTCTAAAAGATACTAAGTTTGATAAGATCAAACAGCGATAACTCTTTATCCGTCAGCAACTCTTTATTCGTCGGCCCTATTATCCGTCAGCTTTTACCTGACACAAAAAAGCCAGTACGTTTTATCGTACTGGCTTTCTTCTTATGACATTTTAGATCAAAAACTAACCTTTTGCCATTTGAGCAAAGATCTCATCAGCCGCTTTGACCGAAGCATCCAGATCTTCATCACTGTGCTTGATAGACATAAAGCCTGCTTCATAAGCAGAAGGCGCAAGATAAATACCACGATCTAGCATACCGTGAAAGAAAGTATTGAACACGTCCATATCGCACGCAGTCACATCATCAAAATCAAGCGGTGTTGGCGTGTCGGCGTCTTTTACAAAGAACATGCCGAACATGCCGCCAAGCTTATTGGTACGCAGATTGATACCGTGCTTGTCGGCAGAGGCTTGAATACCATCGACTAAATGGTCGACTTTGGCAGAGAGCTCCTCATAGAAGCCATCAACAGTTAAGTCCTCAAACATCGCGATACCTGCCCGCATGGCAAGCGGGTTGCCTGACAATGTACCCGCTTGATAGACGCCGCCCATCGGTGCGATACATTCCATAATCTCTTGCTTACCGCCAAAAGCGCCAACTGGCAGGCCTGCCCCAATGATTTTACCAAAGCACGTCAAATCAGGCTGAATGCCAAAATGCGCTTGCGCGCCGCCAAGTCCAACGCGAAAGCCCGTCATCACTTCATCAAAGATCAGAACCGCACCATGCGCTGTGCACTGCTCGCGCAGGGTATCGTGAAAACTCTGCTCTGGGATGACCATGTTCATGTTACCGGCGATGGGTTCCACGATAACGCAAGCAATCTCGTCGCCCCATTTCTCAAAGCACTCTTTGATCGCATCTGGGTTATTAAAGGGAATGGTAATGGTATGCTTAGCAAAATCAGCGGGCACGCCTTTGGAGGTGGGCTCACCGATATCGAGCATGCCAGAGCCTGCCTTGACTAGCAGACTATCTGAGTGCCCATGATAGCAGCCTTCGAACTTGACGATTTTGTCGCGTCCTGTATAGCCGCGCGCTAGGCGAATAGCACTCATCGTCGCCTCAGTACCTGAGCTGGTCATGCGTATCATCTCAACGCTTGGTACGATCTCGCATATTTTGTCGGCGACAGTCGTTTCAAACGGCGTTGGTGTACCAAAGCTGAGACCATCGTCGGCAGCTTTTTTGACGGCATCGATTACTTTTGGGTGGGCATGCCCCAAAATCATTGGCCCCCAAGAGCCGATGTAATCGATATAGGCGTTGTCTTCGGTATCATAGATTTTGCTGCCCTTGGCACGGTGCATAAATACAGGCGTACCACCGACCCCAGCAAAGGCGCGAACGGGTGAATTGACCCCACCTGGAATGTGCTTGCGGGCTTGGGCAAAGAGTTGTTCGTTTTTAGTGCTCATAATGTACCTTTATTTTGTTTTACTTTTAAATTCAAAGTGAGTTCTACACTCATGATTTGAGTATTTGCTTATAAAATTACGTTGTAAAAAAGACTCTTATTAATTTTGTAACAACATAAGTTTGATAGCGCTAGCCGTTTACGCTTTTTTGACCACTGATGATTTAAGCTTCATCTGTCCAAAGCCGTCTAATTTGCAGTCGATATCATGACCATCTACAGGATCATCAAGCAGGCGAATGCTCTTGGCTTTGGTGCCGACTTTGATAACTATCGACGAGCCTTTTACCTTTAGATCTTTGATGACGGTGACCGCATCCCCATCTTGCAACGCATTACCTACCGCATCACGTACGATGCCATCCTCTTGCGTTTTTGTGTCAGCCGCATCACTCTCAGCTGCCGTCCATTCATGAGCGCACATCGGGCATACAAGCAGCGCGCCATCTTCATAAGTGTAATCAGCCGCGCATTTGGGACAATTAGGTAAGCTCATAGCAGTCTCGCAGCTCGTTATTAATAGAGTATTTTATGGCCCTCATTGTAGCGCAAATCCACTATTTTAACCAATGAGTCAGGTTACGATAAGATGTATTACTAAATCGTTACGATAAGTGAGACATCTCTTTTGTGCTCACTTTTTGTGCTACTCTCCATATTAAGCTGTCATTTAGCTCCCCACACAATTAACCTCTAACTAAATTGATAAACATACCGTTTGTATTAGGAATAATAACAATGACTGACTCTCACTTACCGCAGTTTTCTCAGATCACCATCGAAGGCGAGGATGCCGAAAAGTTCTTGCAAGGTCAAATTACTATTGATGTGACCAAGCTTGGGTTAAGCTATCAGCCAACTGCACTTAGCAATCTAAAAGGCCGTATCGAGTTTGGCTTATGGATCAAAAAGCAAGACGAGAAGCAGTACGATGTAGTGATTAGTACTGATTGCGTCGACGCTTTGCTGGCACATTTAAACAAATTTGGCGCGTTCTCCAAGTTTACAACCAGCGCACCTGTCACGATTTACCCTTGTGTACTTGATCATGAGCCGACCTTCAGCCATAGCTCAGATAACGCTGACGGACAACAATGGGCGGCGATAAGTATTGCTACGGGTAACTATTGGATAGTGGCTAAGACGCAAGGTGAGTTTCAACCGCAAGAATTGCGCTTGCATCAGCGCGGCGGTATGGACTACGACAAAGGCTGTTATCTAGGACAAGAAGTGATCGCTCGTATTTATTTTAAAGCGGCGCCAAAAGCATTTTTGCACCGAGTTAAAGGCTCAGGTGAGACGCCTTTGGCAGGTGAGAAGTTGGGTAAAATACAAGTGGTCAATGCCATATCTACCGATACAGGGTTTGAGGCTTTAGTAGTGGCACGTCCTGAAGCTTTGGGTGATAGTGAGATGCGTGTTCTTGATCTGCCAGAGGCGCTACAAGCTGACGTGGCCCGACCTCAATGATACAACTTTAATCATCAATATAAATAAAAAAAGGTACTAACTAAAGGGAGGCTTATGACGCACATCGCGGTACTAGGAGCAGGCGTAGTCGGTATTACTACCGCATGGTACCTACGTCAAGCCGGCTTCGATGTGACAGTTATCGAGCGCGAATCAGCGCCTGGTATACAGACTTTATTTGCAAGTGGCGCTTTATCAGTAGGGGGTATGAATCCGTGGGCTAACCCTAAAACCCCACTTGCCACCCTTAAAGGATTTTTTCGAGAAGATGCGCCGCTCTTGTATCACCTGCGCGCTGATAAATCACAGCGCCAATGGGCACTACAGTTTTTGCGTGAGCGCCGCGCTGAGCAAGCAGATGCCAATTTGGCTCAAATGGTGCGCTTAGGACTCTACTCGCAAACCGCCTTAAAACAGTTGCGCATAGATACTGATCTCAGCTATGAGCACAAAACTCGCGGCGTCATGCATTTTTATACTCATCAGGCGTATTTTGAAGCAGCGGCTGAGCCAACTAAACGGCTACAAGAATTAAGCTGTGAGCGCCGCTTTATCGATATTAATAATGCGGCAAGTTTGGAGCCTGCGCTATACCCTGTTGCTCATAGGCTCGTTGGTGCAACCTTTACGAGCTGCGATGAGTCAGGCAATCCGTACCTGTTCACTCAGCGCTTGACTGAAAAGTGCATACTTGCAGGGGTGCGCTTTTTGTATAACACTGAGGTTGTCGCCATCAGCATGGATGACGATACGAGCAAATCTCGTGTCCACAGCATTACTATCCGTCCCATCGATGAAAACGCGCAAACCTTTAGCGCGGACAGTTATGTATTAGCGCTTGGTCACGATAGCATGGCGCTTGTCAAACCTTTAGACATTCATCTACCTATTTTCGCTGCAAAGAGCTACTCTGCAACTTACAAGGTCAATCCGCGCGCGCCGCATTTAGCGCCTTTTATCAGCCTTATTGATGATGAGTACAAGCTCATCATATCGCGACTGGGTGATAAACTACGAGTGACCAGCGCTATCGAATTTAGTGGTCATAGTTTGCCGCTCAATTTAGCGCAATGTGAGGCGATTACTGATCGTATTCAGCATCTATTCCCCAAAGGCATTATCGCCAATTCGGCTAAGTACTGGGCGGGCATTCATCCGATGACCCCATCAAGTGTGCCGTTAATTGGGCGCGCGCACGCAGGCTCTGTAAGGCGTGGTAGTCAAAACAGTGAGGCGACTTTTGAAAATTTATGGCTCAATACAGGACATGGTACGTTAGGCTGGACCTTTGCTTGCGGCTCCGCCAAGGCACTAAGTTTGCTGTTACAAGATAGAGTACCCGACATCGATTTTAACTTTGTCGGTATCTCACACTCTTAAAAAATAGAAAATCAGACATTAAAAAGGGCGCTTACGGTTAAGCGCCCTTTTTGCACTTTTATGAGAGCATCGAAGCTTCACTTTCTGCTTCTACTTGATCTTTAACTGCAATAGCCTCTAGTTTCACAGGGACGCCGTTGACCGCCGCATTACCGCACAGCTCATCGATCAAAGTATCATCGGTCAAATCGTTGACGCTGACCCCAGCATGCGCTTGGGCGATTTTTTGCTTAACGCCACTGCGGCCGTGACCCCAGCCGTGCGGAATACTCACTACTCCTGCCATCAGCTCATCAGTGACTTCAGCGCTGATCGTTACTTGACCGACGCGCGAGGTGACTTCTACGTCTTGCCCATCCTCAATACCATACTCGCGTGCCGTATCAGGATGCAGCATCAATGTGCAGCGCGGCTTGCCTTTGACCAAGCGCTGACTATTATGTAGCCAAGAGTTGTTACTACGCACATGACGGCGACCGATCAACAAAATTTGCTCGTCATCGTAATTTGCCATCATCTCCTGCACTCGCGCCAGATCTGCTTGATAAAAATCAACATTGAGAGCAATCTGTTTGTCTTTATGCTTAATCGCTTGCGGTAGCATACGTTTGAGTGGTCCTAGATCCATGCCATGAGGGTTTTTCTTAAGCTTGCCTAGTGTCATGCCTTGATAAGGTCCGCGGCGCAGCCCTTGATCAAGGACGAACTTGGGCCCTAGTCGCGCGGTGAGCTCACGCTCTACTCGGGTTGCTAGAGCAGGTTTTTTGTCCAAGCGCTTGGCAAGCTCTAGATATATCTGCCAGTCGTGCCTAGCATCTTTGTGCTTGGTAAACAGTGCGGGTGAGTATTTGGCGACATTATGCACTGCAAAGCCATTAAAGGTCACATCATAATGCTCGCGCTCTAGCGGCGAAGCTGGCGGCAATATAATGTTGGCATGGCGACTGGTTTCGGTCACAAAATAATCGATGGCGACCATAAAGTCCAATTGCGCCAAGGCCTCATCTAACTTCTCACCATTTGGGGTACTGAGCACCGGATTGCCCGCCACACACATAAAGGCCTTGAGCTGCCCCTCGCCTGTCACTAGCATCTCATCTGCCATAGCGACGACTGGGTAATCGCCATTAAAATCAGGCAGATTGCTCACGCGCGTATGACGTTTACCCAGATACCCTGGGCCTGAATTATTGACCAAATCAACCGCAGGATTAGGGAACATCAAGCCGCCTACTTCATCCAAGCGTCCAGTGACGATATTGATGATCATAATCAGATACTGACATAGCAGACCAAACTCCTGCACTGAAACGCCCATACGCCCGTAACAGACTGAGCTGTCCGCCTCGCAAAACTCAGTGACTAAACGTTTAATCTCATGCGCACTTATACCCGTGATACTCGCCACCGACTCAGCGCTATAGTCTTTGGCAAAGTCTGCCATACGCTCAATCTCTGGCGTCAAAGCAATTGCCTTGTTGTTTTTAGCACGTGCTTTGTCCGCGTAGCCTTGGATATAGATCTCGTTGAGCATAGCGAGCAGCAACAGAACGTCAGTGGCTGGACGGATAAAATGGTGCTCACTTGCCAGCTCAGCCGTCTCTGTACGTCTAGGGTCAATGACCACTACTTTGCCACCGCGTGCTTTGATATCTTTGATCTTTTGACGCATATTTGGCGCGGTCATAATACTGCCGTTGGAGGCTAGTGGATTGCCGCCGATAATCAGCATGTGCTGGGTACGGTTGACATCAGGCACTGGGATACGCAGCATATGCCCAAACAGATGCATGCTGACGATATGGTGCGGCAGCTGATCGATTGAGGTCGCAGAGAAGCGGCTACGGGTCTTTATACTATTAAGCAGGTGCTTGACGGTGAGCATACCGCCCATGTTATGCACGTTTGGATTACCCAGATAAATGCCAAGGGTGTTTTTGCCGTGCTTGCTCTGTACGTCGCTGATACCAGCGGCAACTTTATCTAATGCCTCCGGCCAGCTGATTTTTTTCCAGCCGCTCGCAGTACGTTCTACCGGATGACGCAGGCGATCAGGGTCTTCGTGCAAATCTTGCAGTGCTGTCGCTTTGGGACAGATATAGCCTTTAGAGAAAGGATCATCTTTGTCGCCTTTGATGGACAATACCTTGTTGCCATCGTGTTTGACGACGATGCCGCACATGGCTTCGCACAAAGTACAGGTTCTAAGATGCGTTTTTTCGTTGGCTTTATTTTGCTGCGTTTTACTTTTCGTCGCCATAATCATACTTCCTTGTACTTTAAAATAGACATTCCATTTTGGGGTCGTTCTTATTAGCTAACAGTTGACTGCACTCAAACTATCTTTAAGAGTCGCTTAAAAAGTCAGTCTACAACGTAATATCTTACTTGTCTGTTTTTTCTCATCATATTAGGACGTGTTGAACATTCACAAATACGCACTGACAGAGACTATTTTTTAGGCGGTTCGCAGTTAAACATAGTAAGTTTAGTTATTCTAAGCATCTATTTTTAACCATGAAGCGTCAAAAAAGAGTCCTGTCCCCAGCTATTTATAAAGAGGGGCTGATGCTAAAATCGCTCTATTCGTTGTAAAAATCTAGCCAATACATCAGTATTACCTGCAATTTTTACTTAGACTAGAACAATTTTAGCTATCAGCAGTGCCATGGTTGAATGTTCAACACGCCCTAATAAATTGATATATAAAACAAGAAATTACCCGTCATTATCCTTAAGTTACACTACCAACATTCCTTATACAGACAAAACAGTCGTCAATTTATATAGTGATGACAGTAGTTGAGTATTTAAATATTTCGATAACTAAACTACTAAAAACATTTATAAGGAAGTGGTGGCACAGACCACTATACCAATAACTAAAAGGAGCACCACAATGAACGAACATACTCTAAAAGGTGACTGGAATCAGATGAAAGGCTCGGTCAAACAAAAATGGGCGGACTTGACAGACGATGATCTCATGCATGTAGAAGGTAGCCGTGACAAGCTCGTTGGCCGCGTGCAAGAGCGTTACGGACATAGTAAAGAAGACGCCGAGCGTGAAGTTGATGATTGGCGCCGCGAGCACAAATACTAAGTCATAAGTTAAATACTTAAACATAAAAAACCGCATTGAGATTCAATGCGGTTTTTTTGTACTCTCATCGCTCAAAATCAAGTCAAACACCAGACACGATAAAACCGCATAGCAAATCACTGTTATGCGGTTTTATCGTTGACTATCCGTGTCACCTGTTA
>NZ_JBQQFC010000010.1:0-26190 GCF_052258445.1 Psychrobacter sp. T6-1 | reverse complement strand
TTAGTCGTGCGACAATTACAGTCATTAGCCTAGCAAATTTATACCTATTTGCTGTCACAATTTGCAAATATAGATATCACTTGATGATAAAAATTAGTCAAGCTTTATAATAGAAAACACCTAAGCTGCCAGTATTTGAATAGCTCAGCATGGTAAAAATAGAGTCAATATTAAGGTCAAATGTAGTGGATAGACGGCTTAAAATCGCTTGGCAAAGGTGATATTCAGCGCAATCGCTGTTAGAATATAAGGGGTGACAGCCTATAACTAAACCTGCACTCAAAAAATAGTATACCAAGTTCACTATTCAAGATTGACAACGTATCGAATATGCGGTGTTTTTCTTACAAATTACTGTCATCAGTTCACTTTTTGGGTGTTTAAATGCTATAGTCAAACTATCATTCTATCGAATGTAGATAACACCCTTTTACCTTTTATATTTGTCCTTATGCTCAACTGAATGAAAACATGATTGCTACTATTAATAGCTGATACACACTCTAAATTTAACTATAACCTAAAGGAATAGCATACTAAAATGTCAAAAATTATATATACAAAAACCGACGAAGCTCCAGCGCTAGCCACTTTATCTTTTTTGCCTATTGTTGAAGCCTTTACTAAAACTGCAGGCGTCGATGTTGAAACCAGCGACATCTCTGTAGCTGCACGTATCTTAGCAGAATTTCCTGATTACCTAACTGAGGAGCAGCGCGTTCCTAATAACTTAGCTAAGCTAGGTGAACTCACGCAAGATCCTAATGCCAATATTATTAAACTGCCTAATATCAGTGCCTCAGTACAGCAGCTCAAAGCCGCTATCAAAGAGCTACAGGCTAAAGGCTACGCGATACCTGATTTCCCTGATGATCCAGAGACCGAAGAAGAGTTAGAGCTACGCAAGCGCTATGGCAAAAGCCTAGGTAGCTCGGTCAACCCCGTCTTACGTGAAGGTAACTCAGATCGCCGCGCACCAAAAGCGGTCAAAAACTACGCGCGCAAGCACCCGCACTCTATGGGCGAGTGGAAGCAGTGGTCACAGACTCATGTCTCACACATGCATGATGGCGATTTCTATGCTGGTGAGCAGTCGATGACTTTGGACAAAGCGCGCAGCGTCCGTATGGAGCGTGTCACTGATGATGGTACGGTCAATGTCTTCAAAACCGGTATCGCTTTACAAGACAAAGAAGTCATCGATCTGATGTTTATGAGTAAAGACTCCTTACTTGAGTTTTATGAGCGTGAGATGGAAGACTGCCGTGAAGCGGGTATCTTATTCTCATTGCATGTAAAAGCCACAATGATGAAAGTCTCTCACCCTATCGTCTTTGGTCATGCTGTCAGAACCTACTACAAAGACGCTTTTCAAAAGCACGGCGCGCTCTTTGAAGAGCTTGGCATCAACGTCAACAATGGTATGGCAAGTTTGTACGAAAAAATCAAAGAGCTACCCACCTCATTGCAAGAAGAGATTGAGCGTGATTTGCATGCCTGCCAAGTACATCGTCCGCGTCTTGCTATGGTTGACTCTAATAAAGGCATTACTAACTTTCACTCACCGAGTGATGTCATCGTTGACGCCTCTATGCCCGCAATGATTCGCTCAGGTGGCAAAATGTGGGGCGCTGATGGTAAATTGTATGATTGCAAAGCGGTGATGCCTGAGTCTACCTTTGCTCGTATTTATCAAGAGATGATCAATTTTTGTAAGTGGCATGGCAACTTTGATCCAACCACGATGGGTACCGTACCAAACGTCGGTCTAATGGCACAAAAGGCAGAAGAGTACGGCTCACACGACAAGACTTTTGAAGCCAGTGATTCGGGCATTGCTCGTATTGTTGACGAAGAGACAGATGAAGTATTAATGGAGCAGCGCGTTGAAAAAGGCGATATCTGGCGCATGTGTCAGACCAAAGATCTGCCTATTCAAGACTGGGTTAAGCTTGCTGTACGCCGCGCGCGTGAATCAGATACACCTGTTGTCTTTTGGTTAGACCCGTATCGCCCGCACGAGAATGAGCTGATCAAAAAAGTCAAAATGTACTTAAAGGATCACGATACTGACGGCCTGCATATTGAGATCATGTCACAGGTTCGTGCTATGCGTTATACCCTAGAGCGCGTTGCTCGCGGCCTTGATACAATATCTGCTACTGGTAATATCTTGCGTGATTACCTGACCGATCTATTCCCAATCTTGGAGCTGGGCACGAGTGCTAAGATGCTCTCGGTAGTACCGCTAATGAAAGGCGGCGGTTTGTTTGAAACGGGTGCTGGCGGTTCTGCACCTAAGCACGTACAGCAATTGGTTGAGGAAAATCATTTGCGTTGGGATTCGTTAGGTGAGTTCCTAGCATTAACTGAATCGCTTGAGCACTTGGCCAAAAACGATGACAACACTAAAGCGCAAATATTGGCAGAAACGCTTGATAAAGCGACTGAAAAACTGTTGTTAAATGATAAGTCGCCTTCACGCAAAACAGGTGAGCTTGACAACCGTGGTAGTCATTTTTACTTAGCAATGTACTGGGCTGAGGAACTCGCTGCGCAGGACAAAGATGGCGATCTCAAAGCTCAGTTCTCAAAACTTGCTAAAGAGTTGGAGAGCAACGAAGAGACTATCGTCAAAGAGCTAAACGATGCACAAGGTAAATCTGTCGATATCGATGGTTATTATCTAGCGGATGAAGCGCTCGCTGAGCAAGTCATGCGTCCAAGTCAAACCTTCAATGACGCTATAGCTTCGATATAGTATCCGATGCGTTTTTAGCATTATTTAAGTTAGATATGAGCACCTCAAAGACAATAAATCTTTGAGGTGTTTTTTTATTGTCTATAAATATTTGTACCATGCCGTGATAAAATCAGCCATAACTTTTATATATGGCACCCATTATGCCTACACTCGTTTTATTTAATAAACCCTACGGCGTCCAAAGCCAGTTTAGGGATGACGATAATAATAAATTTACGCCATTAGCAGAGTTCTTTGATGACAAATCCTTGCGCGTCGCTGGACGCTTGGACGCCACTAGCGAAGGTCTGCTGTTATTAACTGCTGATGGTAAGCTTAACAAGGCCATTACGCATCCACCAAAAGCCAATAGCGGACGCAAACAAGGCAAAACGTACCTGGTACAAGTAGAGGGTATTCCGACTGCTGAGCAACTCACACAATTAGGCCGCGGCGTCATGCTCAAAGACGGCAAGACCTTGCCCGCTAAAATCAAACACGTAAGCGTAGAGGATTTGCCTATCGCGCTATGGCCGCGTCATCCACCAATACGCGAGCGCAAAAGTGTCCCTGACTCGTGGCTGATACTCACTATCTTTGAGGGTAAAAATCGACAAGTACGGCGCATGACGGCCCATGTGGGCTTGCCTTGCTTGCGCCTGATTCGCTGGTCGGTCGCTGGATTTGAGCTCAAAGATTTAGCCGTTGGTGAGTCTGTGCATGTTAGCCTTAGCCGTGAGCAATGTCAGCAATTAGGCCTTTAAAGCTTTGTAGACAAAAAAGTGACCACATTTTTAACCTAGTGACTCGAAAGGGTAAGGTTTGTCTGCTACTATTCTTAAGTCTTTATTCTTTCGCCATCTACTTGCCTTTGACAAGGATCCGTCATGTTTAACGCCCGTCTTCTTATGCCTATTTTTGCAGCTGTTTTTGCCGTTAGTGCGTGTCAACCTGCGGCCGAGACGACTAACGCTACAGCGCTAGAAGAGACGACAGTAGAGGATAAGATTGTCATCGAGCCGCAGCCGCCTGTCAGCGACAATGCTGATAGTACAGAGGTCTTAGCAGAAGGTGCAGGCGCACGTAGTGCTCATGGTATGACGGATGATTTAGAGGTGCCAAATGAGATAAAGACGAGCGCGAGATATCAAGACTACGCTAAAGCGATGACAGGTATGCATGATGAGATGCTAATAGGCATAGGTTATAACGATCCAGATACAGCCTTTGCCAAAAGTATGCTCGGTCATCATCGCGGTACGATCGATATGGCTAAGGTTGAGCTAAAATACGGTCAAGATCCCTTTATGCGCAAGGTGGCACAAGAGGTCATGACCGCGCAGCAAAGTGAGATCGATATTCTAAGAAAGTGGCTTGCCAGCCATCCTGATACGATCGAGTCAAAACCTGTGACCCAAGCGATGCAGCGCGCTTATGATGCGAGCGCCAAGACCATGCACGATGAGATGTCAGCGGCCATCACTGACCCTGACGCTGATATGGCCTTTGCACGTGCTATGCTCGCTCATCATATCGGTGCGGTAAAGCTGGCAAGAACACAATTAAAATACGGCGAGGATGACGAGATGCGAGCGCTGGCTAAAAACATTATCGACGCGCAGCAAAGCGAGATTGAAATCATACAAAATTGGATCGATAATCAAACCATTATTGAAGAAGCCGATGACAGCGCTGAGTTAACCGAAAATGAGTCTGTAACGTAAAAACAGATACCGTTTAAATAAAACCCCGTACTAAAAACAGCTAGTACGGGGTTTTTTGTGTTGATAGCGAAACGTTCTTTGAGCAAAAGGTTTATTCTACCTGATCCATAGCCCCAAGCCAGATTAGCGCTTTATCTGACTCTGACTGATTGCCATCAGTCGATGCCGAGCGCATAGTTATAAACTGTAGATCCACCTTGTGAGGGAATGGGCTTTGCTGGCTTATATCCTCAATACCCTGAGCGGCTTTAGGTAATACGTCAACGCGCATCAGCTCGTCACGGCGAAACAGATGACATTCAACATGATAATTAGCGTCTTTTAAGGTAGCTAGCTGCTTGCTATCGGCTTTGATACCATCGATGGCGACGATGACGTCGTGCGCTGATATTCCAGCAATAGCCGCCGCGCTACCGCGCTGTACGCGATTGACTTTAAGACCTGCTGGCGTGTCGGTGCAGCGCATGCCCCAAGGCACTTGTTTGTCCGCAGTCTCTTTGTTATCAGGTTTTATAGTGATGCCATTTGCGCTCAGTAGCTCATCAAGTGGTAACTCTTCAACGCCATCGATATAGCGGCGCTCAAACGTCTCCCACTCATCTACTGGCATAAACTCACCGATAACGCGGCCCATATCAGCGCTAGTGATTCCGATTCTCTTTTTATCGGACGCTTTTGCTTGCTCATAAAAAGACTTGATCACATCAAACAACCGATAGCGTCCATTGCTGTACTCAAGCAAAGTCAAATCCAAACATAGAGCGACCAGCGCGCCTTTATTGTAGTAGCTGATACCCGCGTTGCCTGTGTTCTCGTCACTACGATACAGCTTAATCCAAGCATCAAAACTAGATTCAGCAACGCTTTGATTGGCGCGGCCATGCGTTTGATAGTAGCGATTGATCTGTTCGGCGAGTAATTTAAGATAGCTGGCTTTGTCTATGACACCGGAGGCTTGTAGCATAAAATCATCAACATAGGAGGTAAAGCCTTCAAACACCCAAAGCAGCGGTGTAAAGGCCTCACGGCGCAAATCAACATCGAACATGACATCAGGCTGCACCGTCTTGACCCACCATGCATGAAAATACTCATGACTACACAAGCCTAAAAAGCGCTGATAGGCATTGCTGGGTATTTGGGGCTCATCGTGACTAGGCAAGTCACGGCGCGGCGTAATCAAACTGGTCGAATTAATATGCTCAAGACCACCATAATCTTGCCCGCTGGCATAAGTCATAAAGGTGTAATCGCTAAAGGGCGCGTCCCCTAGCCAGTCCATATAGCTCTGGCAAATTTGAGTCAGATCCTGCTGCAGCCGTCCTAAATGGGCACTATGTCTGCCTGATATATAAAAGCGGTGCGCAAGTGCTTGATGACGATGATCTTGTACGATAAACCCAAACTTATCCTGCTCAGCGATCTCAAACGGGTAATCGATCAGCTGATGATAGCTCTGTGCCTGCAACCCGTAGATATGTTGGCTGACGCTCTTTGCTTCATTAGCCAAAGAAGTCGCCTCAAGACCGCAGGCGATAATTACTTTGTTAGCGTCCTTGCCTGTCAAAAACGCATCAGGTACCACTAAGCTTACTTGTATCGCCGATGCCTCCTGCCCTTCAATCGCTAGCGCAAGAGAGGTAAAGTTGCCATACAGCCGCTGCTGATCGACATAAGCGGTGCGTACTGACAGATCGTAGCAATACACTTCATAGTGGACGCTCACCGTTTGTGCCGCCTCAACCTTAGGTAATTGCCAAGTATGCTTATCTGTCTTTTTTGCGCGCAGGCTGACTGAATCATCACCTTTATTTTGCGTATCCTTTAGCACTTGATAATGCACAGCGGTGATGTGACGGGCAAACTCACGCATCAAATAACTGCCTGGAATCCAAGCCGGCAGCCATAAGCTTGGCGCATCGATGTCGCTTTGAAAAGTTAAGGTCACATCAACCAAATGCTCGTTAAAGCGAGCAAAGTCAAACTTGTAATGCACAGGATAAGCTTTGGGCGTTGTCATAGTCTATTCTTATAAAAAAGGATGTGGTTATGGTAGAAGTCATTGCATCAAAACGCAACTGGCAAAATCGTCTTTGCACCGCTCACTGACAATATTGCATTTTTGCCCTTACTTTATGATACAAAAGGCTATGCTTAGCTTATTTATGCACTCTTTTTTATTTTTTACCTTGAAAGTTATTATGAGCATCTCAATTAAAGACACTAACTGCTACAGTTACTTTGATAAACTGATGATAACTGATTAATAGTTCGGCTTTTTGGCTGGCTAATTGGCTCTTTTAGGTTTATTACTACTTCAGATTTATGTTATTTGTATTAAAAAAGGATAATTTATGACTACTATCACAAAAGATACCGCCGTAAAGTTTAACTACACGCTAAAAGATGACGAAGGCAATATATTAGACCAGTCACAAGAAGGTCAGCCACTCGCTTACTTGCATGGTCATCAAAACATCATTCCAGGTTTAGAAAAACAATTAGAAGGCAAGTCTGCTGGCGAAAAAGTAAACGCTGTTGTAGAGCCTGCTGATGGCTACGGCGAGTACCAAGACCAAGCCGTACAAAAAGTGCCTCGTGATAACTTTCAGGGCGTAGAAGACATTCAGCCAGGTATGCAGTTTCAATCACAAGCAGGCGAGCAAGTGATGCTCGTAACCGTAACTGATGTAACGGACGAAGAAGTTACTGTTGATGCCAACCATCCTTTGGCAGGCAAGCGTTTGACGTTTGATGTTGAGATTCAAGAAGTACGCGCGGCAACTGAAGATGAGCTAAACCATGGTCACGTCCACGGTGCAGGCGGCGTTGAGCATTAATTAGAGCGTAGAGCTATTGAGTGGTCTAACACACTACTATAGCAAGCTAAAAGCCAGTCACTCAAATTGAGCGACTGGCTTTTTTGTGTGCTAACATAATGAATTCTATATATAGTTGAATTACCATAAAACTGATATAGTGCTGCTGGGATGAATTTTGCGCAGCCTCTGTCATCGTAGACACAGCAAGCAAGTAAAATTTATACCAGTAGCACTGGTAATATTTGCGTATCGATTTTATTTCATATTGACTATAGCTGGAATTTTTTTAAAGTTTTGTAGCAAAACCAGATGTCTAAACGTAACAAAACCGTATAACGACTAGCGTTACACGGCTCTCATTACTAACCATCCTTGTTAATACTAAAATCAACCTAATCCCGAAGTCAACTCTAGCTAGCGGGCATCTAGCCCTGTCATCCCTAATCAGCAAACCATCCCTGATACAATCACTGAATACCAATCCCTAGTACTACTCAATTGTGCTGTGGAACCATTATCGTAAAATTAGCCCTATAAGGTAAGACGCCAAAGACTCAATGTGTGTAAGCATATGCTTACACAGTGTTACACACCCCTACTAGCTGATTACATAGCTTGCTTATCTCTAGCAGATAACTTCTCTTTGGGACTGCTTAGAGTTTGTGGCTGGGCACTTAGCATTAAATAAGCGGCCTCAGTGATATATGCCTCACTCTCTGGTAGCTCAGGGCGCTCGTCCGCTTTCATTTGGCTTCGCTCTTCAAATTTGGCATCCATAGCGGCTTGATAGGTATTCCAATTAGCGTAAGGACGCTTACCTGTTGCGATAAGGCGTTTGTTTTCAGCTTCTAACGAGCGCTTTTCTATCAGCTGCATTTTAGCGCGGCGTTTGTTAATATCAATCTCGATCGGCTTTTTCTCATCTTCCATATTGCGAATATCATTGAGCGTTGATAGATAGACAAACTGCGGATTTTGCTCTTGACGGATTTTGGACTGCTGATTAAGCGTAGCTAGTGTATCAGAGGTGAACCTCCCTTCGGGCTTATAAGCGGCCGTCTTTATAGTATCCCAAGGCAGCGCTTTTTTCTGCGCGCGCTCACCAAAAGTTGCATCATCATAAATATTGACCAGTTCTACATCTGGAACGACGCCTTTGTTTTGCGTACTACCACCTGTAATACGGTAAAACTTACGCTGAGTAAGAGTGGCTGAACCTAGAGCGAGGTTATCAAGTTGAATCTGTGCAGAGCCCTTACCTGTGGTTGTGCTCCCGACGACTAAACCGCGACCATAATCTTGAATAGCGGCAGCAAAAATCTCACTCGCTGAGGCTGAAGCCAGATTAGTAATCACTGCCATTTTGCCATCATAGAGCTGCTCACCGCCGTCATCATCACGGTAGACTTGGATGTTGCCGCGATTATCACGAATTTGTACTAACGGGCCGCCTTTGATGAACAATCCAAGCATTTTCGCCACTTCATCTAGTGAGCCGCCTGGATTATTGCGCAAATCGACCACTAGTCCGTCGATATTTTCCTCATTGAGCTCTTTGATTGCGCGCTCTGTATCTATACTGACGCTACGATAGTCCTCACCATTGCGGCGCGCGCGATAATTTAGATAAAAACTTGGAATCTCAAGGACACCAATACGTTTAAGCGAGCCATCCTCAGGAGATTTGACTGCTACCACGCGCTGGCGTACGCCTGACTCTTCTTGCTGAATAATATCGCGTACTACTGTGACCGTACGCGCGCTAGCATCCGGAGTGTTGGGTTGGCGCAGCTTAAGCGTCACCGAAGTGCCGCGTTTACCGCGAATAAGACCGACAACTTCGCGCGTTGACCAGCCGACCACATCCGTCATGGTCTTACCGTCTTTGGCGATCCCTATAATGAGGTCGTTGGGTTTTATCTGACCTGTTTTTGCTGCAGGGCCTCCATCGACGAGAGTCACAATACGAGTATAATCTGGGTTTTTGCGATCAGGACGGATAGAGACGCCAATGCCCTCTAATTGCAAGCTTGACTGGATTTGTAGCTCAGTCGCTTGAATAGGCGCATAGTAATTGCTGTGCGGATCGTAGGTCAGCATAGCAGTATTTAGAACGGTCTCCATTACCTCATCATCTTTGAGGCGACCGAACTGTCCTTGCTGACGCGTTAAGCGGTTAAGTAGTATCTCGTTTGGCGTACGCTGATCGTTACGGACCAAATCCTGACCACGAGTGATATCTGGATTATCTAAAAATACCTTTTCTTTGGCTTTTTCATCTTCTTGGCCTAAAGTGATGCCAAGCAATTGAAACTTCAATTGGCGCGTCCAGTAGTCGCGCTGCTCTTTTTTGGTCTTAAAATGACCGAGCTTTTCGCGATCTAGCACAATGGTCTCATCGCCTGTCAAATCGATATCGGTTTTGAGCATTCTTGTTGCCATCTCAAAGTACTCGTTTGAGCGTTTGCGGTAGCGCTCAAAGATATCAACGCCTGCTGATAAATCGCCGCGTTTGAGGCGAGTACCAAAGTCATCAGCATACTTTTTCTTAAACTCATCGACATCCGATTGTAAGAACAGGGTATGGTTTGGATCTAAGCTATCGATGTACATAGAGAGTATCTCATTGCCCATTTCAGCATTTAACGGCTGATTGAGATAATGGCTACGATCCAGCAAAGCGGCAACTTGACGGGTGGTGACTTTTTGTTCAGGGGTGGGCTCGAACCCTTGTGTCTCAGTATTAGCGACTGCAGTTCCATAACTTTGAGTGAGGATAATACCTGCGATGCCTACAGAAGCTGCACTTAATAACCATTGTGCGGGTTGTTTTTTCATCGTATCTACCTAGTAGTTTTAAATATAAGTTGTTTTAAATGTAGCTCGTTTAATTCCAATGCAAGTACTATCTCTTTATGCTTGTACTCACTTTATTCTTGCACTTGCATAATATACGACTACAGCGCTACTGCTATGATGGTGACACTAACATGGCAACGATACTAACATGGCGATGATACTAGTATAGTAATAGCATCTAGTATAGCACTCGTATTTTATCTCTCATTTTGGATTAGCGGCTGATATAGCCTAATAGTGGCTTGTCCTGCTCAAACTTAGTACTTGATTAATAACTGAATAAAAATAGCATCTAACACCAGCACTGTATAGCCAAAATACAATAAATACTAGCACGCGCAACCTTTATCGACTGTCTCAAACTGTATAAATAATCTTACACTTAATTCCCTTTATGCTTTTAATTCTTATCTATTAGATATCTTATGTTCACGCTTGTTAGGTTGATGAGCGACCACCCTTATGTATAATGACTGACATAGTAGGCGAACGATAGCATCAAAAGGTGTGTCGATTTGAATCACTAAGCCCTCCTCTATCCTAGCCTTATAAATGTAACTTAAAAAAGGATTCTGCCATGTACGGCGTGTTAATGATAGATATAGACAATACCGCGCTGACCGCAGAAGACGTCAGCTTGATCAAACAGGCACAAGTAGGCGGCATTATACTGTTTGCACGCAACGTGATCGATGCCGCCCAAGTGCGCGCACTATGTGATGACATCCGCTACCACAATGCTGATATCCTAATCGGGGTCGATCAAGAAGGCGGCCGCGTAGCACGCCTGCGTGAAGGCTTCACTCCGCTACCTGCAATGGGCCTCCTCGGCGATTTATTCGATAAAGACCCAAATCTCGCCCTAAGCTGTGCTTACGATTGCGGCTACCTTATGGCCGCAGAAGTACTCGCCGTAGGTATCGATATGAGCTTTGCGCCTGTCCTCGATAGAGGCGGTATCAGTCAAGTGATAGGCGATCGTAGCTTTCATCATAAGCCGCAAGCGATTGTAGCTTTGTCTACGCAGTTTATGCGCGGAATGAAGGCCGCTGGCATGGCAACTACGGGTAAGCACTTTCCTGGTCATGGCGCGATCGCTCCTGACTCACACGTAGCGCAGGCCATTGATACGCGCAGTTTAGACGAGATTATGTCAAGCGATATGCAGCCTTTCGCCCAGACTTTACCATGGTTAGATGCGGTGATGCCTGCTCATGTTATCTTCTCGCAAGTCGATGATAAGCCAGCAGGATTTTCAAAAATATGGCTTAAAGATATTTTGCGCAGTCAGTTCAATTATGATGGGGTGATATTCTCTGATGATCTCTCTATGGCAGGTGCCAATTCTGTTGGTGATGTCAGCGCTCGCGTTAAAGCCGCCATCAATGCAGGTTGCGACATCGCACTAGTCTGTAATGATAGAATTGCTGCTCACGATGCTGCCAAAGCGGCGCAAGAGCTACCCTATCCCAATCAAAGTCGTATCAAAACCATGCGCGGACATATTCCAGTATGGCAAGATGACCTGCTCTCTACTTGTGAGCAATTTGACTACTGGCAACAGGCTCGGAATCATATCTTGAATACTTTTTTCGTCAACGAAGATCTAAACACTAAGATTACAGCGGGGCAAAAGGACCCTACTGAGTATAAATAAAAGCAGACTACAACAACTACAACTACATGCAGAAGCAAAAACTCTACTCTTTTAAAGATAGCCAAACTCCAACAAAAAAACCGCACTCTGATAAGTGCGGTTTTTTGGATAATCTATAATTGTATCGATAGATTAGTTCGTTGGATCAAGAACAGTACCTTGAGTGGGATCATCACCATCTGGTAGTAAGTCATCATTATTGTTATCTAATGGATTCAGATCTGGGTCTGGCATTGATGCGTTTACGCCGCGATCATCACCATCAACCGTTAGATCATCGTTGTTGCTATCTAGCGGGTTAAGATCTGGGTCGAGGTTGCCACTGTTGGTCGCCATGCCATTGTTACTTGCCATTGCAGATTGATCGTTGACTGTAAACTCAATACGGCGGTTACGGAAACGTCCCTGCTCAGTTGAGTTATCAGCGATAGGATCAGTTTCACCCATACCTTTTGTCGTAAGCTTGCTTGCGTCAACGCCTTGAGAAACTAAGTACTCTTTGACTGATTCAGCACGGTCACGTGATAGCTCCATGTTGTAAGCATTAGAAGCTTGATTATCCGTATGACCTATAATAACCAATTCCATGTTTGGTACTTCGGTAACTATCTTGGCAGCGCGATCTAAGAACGGCTTGTTGACATCAGGGATAAACGCTTTGTCCAACTCAAAGTTAATGGTTTGTAGGCTCAAAGCACGAGCAACATCGCGTGGATCTGGATTGTCACCCAGTCTATCTATTGCCGCACCAGCAGCAACTAGGCTGTTGTCAATCTCGCCTTGCATATCTAGCGGACCTTCAGCTTCAACTGTCATTGACGGTGCTGCAGCTTGTAAATCAGATACTAGCTTGCTAAGTACATCAGCATCTGCTGAATTCACTACGATATTATCGCCTTTGATAATCATGCTAGCGTCTGGGACATCTTTGAAGATAGCTAAGATAGCAGCAAGATTGGCTGCAGCTGGCATATCTGTCGCAAAACTGTCATCGACATCAGCACGACACTTATCAGTTTCAGCGCCGAACGCATCATTGAGCGCGCCCATAACAGTGCTTTGTAGCGCTTCGTCACCGACATTCATACGGCAAGCGTATAAGGTGTTGCCTTCACCCATAGCAAGACGCAATGAGGCAGGCTCGACATCCATAGCAACTGCTGTTTGCCCATCTGTCTGCGCTTGCTCTTCAGCAACAACAGGCGTCGCGACAGGTGCTGGGTCATCTTGGCAACCTCTGAGCAGTGCCCAAGCAAGTGCACCTAAAATAATTAAACCAATAATAGGCAATAACGCTTTCATAAAGCTGCCGTCTTTTTGCTCTTCTTCGCGTACTAGAGGCGCGGTCGTGGTCGTGTCAGAAATACGTGCGCCAGCAGGAGCGGCGGCTAACATACCAGCAGGTACCACAGCGCTTGCCCATGCTGGGATATGATGCTGATAGCTGGATAAATTATCATTTAAAAACTGGGGTACTGGCGTCGTTCCAGCAAGGCTTTTTATCTCATGATAGGCTAAAGGTGCAGCCATAGCGATTAAACCACGAGAAGCTGTTGCGTCAACGTTGTGCGCGCCTGCAAGCTCACGTGAAATACGGTCACGGTGCGCGCCATCTGTCCAAACGCGGTCGTAAAAACCTTGATCGTCACGAGCAATATTCTCGTTAGAGAAACGTCCATAGGTTTCATTATCAGCTAGGCGAGCGGCGAATATCGCATAAAACTGCTCAAGTAGGCCTTTTTTGGCAGGGCTATGATCATCTCCCAAAACTGCTGGGCTGACGGTTCGTGTTAAATGACTGATAATATCCATATTCTGTATCCCCTAATAGTTTGTGTAATCGTTCTAAATGTTCAAAATTTGCGAAAACTTATTCTGTCATTTTAAATTAACAAAACAAAAGATTATGTTTCGCTTTATAAGAGTGAATGTAACAAGTAGTAGCAAATAAAAATAAAGAATGTGTCTGTTACTCATTATTGAGTTCAAATACTTAGCTATAGCTACTTATTGATTTACTTCAGTATTGTCCTAGTATAATCACTAAGTGGTTACTCACAACAAAGGTGATGTTGTACAAATGCAACATTAGGTAATGTTAGGAGAGTTACGCGTAACTAAAAACCTATCAGTGTAATCGACGTTAACGTATATTAAGGATTGCCAGATAGAGTCTGCTGAACACTTTAAATAACGGCGTAAGTAAGAAGTCACTTTTAATTTTTTAATATCAAACAAATAGGGATATTAATATATTGCCAAATAAGCTTATACAAATATTTAAAGGAATCATGCAAGTTACTACTAAGTTAATGACTGCTAAGCTAGTCACTGTATAACTACTACCACTATATAACCACTACCACTATATGACTATTACACCGCTACATAGTTATTATCAGTTCGCTCTTACTGGATCTACTCTGATTTCTTTACTTGCCATCTCCTCTAATTCAGATAAAGAAATAGGTCCTGATGGAACGGGCGTGCTATTTGTATTTTGATTATTGTTCCTATATTGATTTGGCGTATCAGGTATGACTCTATCGCCTGTTTCATCATCTGTAGCCTGATAGTTGTTTGTAGTGTTGTTTGCATTGCCGACATCGTTATTATTTAGATTACTTATAGTCTCGTTGCCGCTATCAACAGGATTATTCATAGTTATACTATTATCAGTAGTTACATCATTATCAGTAGTTAGATTGTCAGGTAGTGGTATAGGCGCAGCGCGCTCTATCGGCATGGCAGGTACTAAAATACGCATGTCATCGACCAGCTGTTGCAGCAACAGACCATCAGGCGCTTCTAGTACGATGCGCTCGTTTTGTAGTTGCAAGCGTGCAAAAGGGGTAGCTCTGAGCAAAGTTAGGATATCAGGTAGCGTCTCTATGGACATATTGGGCAAGCTTGCAGCGATCTCTTTGGCTACAGTGATCTCACAAATACTAGCTTGCTCACCAAAGCTCACGTTAAGCGCTTGCATAAACGCACTTTGCAAACTGGTATCACCGACTTTTGCACTACAAGTGTAAAGATTGCCACTATTATCCACGCCCACACTCATCGAAACAGGTGTCAAAGGAACAACGACTGGCGGCTCAACAGGCGCTGCAACCGTAGGCGGTGCTGCGATGGTTTCAACTGGTTTAGGCTTTGTCACTAACGCCCATGCCAACCCCATTCCTGCCAATACGGCTAAGGCAAACAGTAACCAGGATATCTTACGCATGCCTTTATTGTGGTTACGAGCGCGCGTTACTCTAAAAGGCTTAACCTCGTTATTATTAGCTTCGTTATTATCTGCATAGTTATCTGCATGGTGCTGGGAGGGATTTGCATGAATGGCATCGGTATCAGATAGCTCCTCTTGCTCAATGATTTCTTTCTCAAGGTTTTGTGTATTTAAGATGTGAGCGTCACCTGCCGTCGTTTTATCTGAATTTGTAATAATAGCTGACGTCAGTGAACCCTCGATATGCGTACGTTGTGCAATAACAGATGCTGACCACGCTGGAAGATATTGACGTAAAATGGGTTGCTGATGTTGTAAAAAGGCGGGCAGATACTCACCCTTTGCACTGTCTTTTAGGGCTTGATAAGCGAGGGGTGTGGCATTGATAAGCAGTTGCGTGGTCACTATCTCATTGATATGGTGCGCTGCGGACAACTCTTTAATGATGACTTGACGATCATCAGGGTCTTGCCATAGTTGCTCAAATAGTGAGTGATGAATGGTGTCAAAACTGTCTGAACGCGCCTTATCATCGTGCTGCACTTGTGATGATGACAACCGCGTCGCTAAAATTGCATAGAACTGCTCAAGTAAGCTTAGCTTAGCAGCATTTACAGTATCTGCTAACACTAGGCTGCTAACGGTTTGTTCTAAGTGTTCAATGATATTCATAAAATGCAGCTTTCCTCTGCTTGATTAAAGGTTTTAATGGCTCAATTCTACGTTTTTTATGCCAAGTATCTCTGTCAACAGGAGTCGTTACGCTCGCAATACGAAGCCTTACTCATCATCACTTGCTGATAGTTTAATTGCTTTATATTGGAGTCTACATATTCTGCTTTTCTCAATCAAAACGCTTGAGACTTAGAGCGTATCGTACTTGGAGCGCGTCGTACTTGGAACGCGTCGTACTTTGAGCGCGTCGTACTTTGAGCGCGTAGTATAATAGGCTTGCCCTAAGGATGACCTTTTTGTTTAATCATACTACACTTATTATTATCGTTACGGTTATTATCAGTCTGCTGGCTTGGCAAAATAAAGCTCTGTTTAATCGTCTGATATTCTATCCGCCAGCAGTAGAACAAGGTCAATGGGATCGATTTGTGACTCACGGCTTTATTCACGCCGATAGCATGCATCTGCTGTTTAACATGTTTACCTTATATTTCTTTGGTCGCGCCATCGAAGGGCTTTATGAGCCATATCTATGGGGCTTTGGGTTTATTGTGTTTTACCTTTTGGCTATCATTGTGGCGATGATTCCAAGTTATCTCAAAAACAAAAACAATGCTAGCTACCTAAGCCTTGGAGCTTCTGGCGGCGTATCAGCAGTACTCTTTGCCTTTATACTGCTCGCGCCTTGGGATACGCTGTATCTATTCGCTGTTGTACCGATTCCTGCGATATTATTCGCTATCGCATACGTCGCTTATAGCATCTATGCCGATAAAAAAGGCGACTCTAATATTAACCATATGGCGCATTTATGGGGCGGCGCGTTTGGCGTGATAGCCACAATAATACTAGAGCCACAGGTTATACCGCACTTTATTAGCGAGCTACTCTCGCCTATCCTTTAATCTACTGACTCGGAATTTGATCACAATTTATGATTATAGATATTATCGGTGACATTCATGGCTATGCAGACAAACTAATAGGACTACTGACGCAATTAGATTATCAGCATAATGGTCAGTATTTTGTGCCGCCCAAAGGCCACCGAGCGCTGTTTATCGGTGATTTAATCGATCGTGGCCCGCAGCAAATCAAGACGCTTGAGATTGTCTTTGCGATGCTCGACGCAGGCGTTGCTGATGCCGTGATGGGCAATCATGAATACAATGCTTTAGCGTTTGCCACTTTAGATCCTGAGCATCCAGAGCACTATTTACGCGTGCACAATGAGATACATACCCGCCAGCACAAGGCGTTTTTAGATGAAGTGACCTTTGGCTCGGAGCTGCATACCTATTGGCTTAAGCGCTTTTACGAGATTCCATTGTGGCTTGAGACCGACTATGCCTGTTTTGTGCATGCCTGCTGGGATGTCGATAGTATGGCAATGCTAAAGCCACTGCTAACCGATGACAATCGCTTAACCTTAAAGGCGCTTATTCACACCTCACAAAAACATACGCCGTTATTTGAGGCCTTAGAGCGCGTGCTCAAAGGGGTGGAGACGCCGCTGCCTGAGGGTATTGTGATGGTGGATAAAGAAGGTACGACGCGTACGCGAGTACGAGTAAGGTGGTGGCTTGATGATCTCAATGATCGCCCTATCCACGATATTGCACGCGCGCCTGCCTCAGCGATAGCGCAGATTCCTTATGATACTAAGCCTGAGCCTATAGACTTTACGCTCAAAACGACTAAACCTATATTTGTGGGTCACTACTGGCTAACAGGCACGCCTGCGCCGCTCAGTCCGCAGGTCGTTTGCACGGATTATTCAGCAGCGGTTGATAGTGGATATTTGACCAGTTATCAGCTGGACACTGACCACCCATTACCACTTAGCCCCAATAACTTTGTGCAGTACCTAAATACGTAGACCTTCTACGACTACCAAGCCAAGCTATGCGATGAGTTTTGCTAAGATGAGGCAATCTTGTCTTTACGGCACTAGCAAAACTTTTGTATGATGGTCGTTTTGAGGATATCGCCTTATGAGCATCGATCATGCAACTGACCAAAACAAGGCTATCGCCTCCCCAGCAGGTCAGCCCAAAGTAGGTATTATCATGGGCTCGCAGTCTGATTGGCCGACAATGAGCGCAGCAGCCCAGTTATTAGCAGATTTCGGTATTGCGTTTGAATGCGAGGTGGTCTCGGCTCATCGTACGCCTGATAGACTATTTGAGTATGCCAAAGGCGCTAAAGACAATGGCCTGCAAGTCATCATCGCTGGTGCTGGAGGGGCGGCGCACCTGCCAGGTATGTGCGCCAGTCAAACGCCGCTTCCTGTCTTTGGCGTCCCTATAAAGTCCTCGATACTTAGCGGTTGGGATAGTTTGCTCTCTATCGTCCAGATGCCAAAAGGCGTCGCGGTTGGTACGCTAGCTATCGGTAGTGCTGGCGCTTATAATGCTGCACTGCTGGCGATTCAGGTGTTGGCATTGCATGACGAGTTGATTGCTAATAAATTGCAACATTTGCGTCAAACGCAAACCGATACCATTCTTGCCAGCCCTATTCCTGGTATTATCAATCAATAAAATGACCAACTTAGCTTGGTCATCATTTAGCTCAATAATAAAAGGTGCCTTTCGTGCACCTTTTCCTATTTTGCTATACTACCAAAACCATATCCTTTTTGATGACGCAAAAGAGCCTGCTATGACAACAGATAATGCTTACCCTGCAACCCAAACCATTGGTACGATAGGTATTTTAGGAGGCGGTCAGCTCGGCATGATGCTGGCAGAGGCTGCCATGCCGCTCGGTTATCGCTGCGTGTTTTTAGAGGACAATGCGCAGTGTCCAGCCAGTCTTTATGGACGCGTCTATAGCAGTGAGCAGTTAGAGGATTTTATAGCGGCAGCGGACGTGTTTACCCTAGAGTTTGAAAACACGCCAACATCGACCGTTGAACGTCTAGCAAGTCTTGCCAAGTCAGGACAAAAACAGGGCATGTATCCACCGCCTATTGCTCTTGATGTGGCACAAGATCGCCTAAAAGAAAAGCAGATGTTTAATGATTTGGCTATTGCGACCGTCCCCTTTGTCGCCGTGAGTACCCAAGCCGAGCTTGCACAGGCTTGTAAGGCTTTGGGTCTACCTATCGTACTCAAAACCAGTCGCGGCGGCTACGATGGCAAAGGTCAGTTTGTGATCAAAACCGATGACGATATACCAGCGGCGTGGCACGCGCTCAAAGATGCGGTCAGTGGTCAAGGTAGCCTGACGCCAACCCCCGCCTCGCTGATCGCTGAGGGCTTTATCCACTTTAGTCGTGAGCTCTCTATCATCGCCACACGTGGCACAGAGGGTAATGTGCGCTGTTATGATTTGGTCGAAAACCATCATCATCAAGGGATTTTAGCTAAAACTCAAGCACCTGCGGTCGGTACCAGCCATTTATTCAAGCAAGCAAAAGATGCTATTACCACTGTGATGAATCATCTTAATTACGTGGGTACTATGGCGCTTGAGTTGTTTGTGACTAAAGACGCGCGCGGTCATGATTATCTGCTCGCCAATGAGATCGCGCCGCGTGTACATAACTCTGGGCACTGGAGTATTGAGGGCGCAATCACCAGTCAGTTTGAGAACCATATACGCGCAGTAGTTGGCCTGCCTTTGGGTGATACAGACAATATCCACCCCGCCATTATGCTCAATGTCCTCGGTCAGTATCCAGATATCAGCGAGGTACTCAAAATAGACGGCGCTCATTATCACAGCTATCATAAAGAGGAGCGCGAAGATCGCAAGATCGCTCATATTACCTTGATGCCAAATGACGTCGCTAACCTTGAGACAAGCTTGAGCGCACTGATAAGCGTTTTACCTAATAAAGTTGGTTTGGATAAAAAACACTCAGACACCAAAACAGAGTCCGATCAGTTAGATATCGAAGCCGAGGCTAAAGTCGACGAAAAAGTAGAAGACTTAGATCAAAGCGCAAGTACCGCTGACAAAGAAGACAAGGCTAATAACTAATGCAAATCTGGATTGACGCTGACTCAGTGCCACTCATTGCCAAAGAGTTAATTATCAAAACCGCAGAGCGTACGCAAACCATGGCTATCTTCGTCGCCAACCACCCCATCAAGCTACGCAAGTCACCGCTATTGATCATGACCGTTGTACCGCATGGGTTTGATAAAGCTGATGATTACATTGTCGAAAAAATACAGGCAGGCGATTTGGCGATTACCAGCGATATTCCTTTGGCTAATGATATCTTGGATAAAGGCGGCATGGTGCTGACTACGCGCGGCGTCATTTATGATAAAAACAATATCAAGCAAAAACTCAACATGCGTGATTTTATGGATACTATGCGCGGTACCGGCGTGCTCGAATTACAAGAGATGAGTGGACAAAAGCCGTACGGCGATCGTGATAAAAAAGCCTTTGCCGACGGTCTTAACAAACTAGTGCGTTAGACATTTTAAAAGAATAAATTCAACCGCTATACCTACTCTCCTTGCAAACGGTATACACGCTATAACCAAACACTATGTAATCGGCACGCATCATAACGATGTATGCCGATTTTTTTGTTATCTTAGATGCATATTTTAAATAACTCTTAAAAAAACAACTCTCAAAGATAGGAGTCCATATGAAAATTTTAGTCATAGGTGCCAGTGGCCGCGTCGGTAGTGATTTGGTTGAACAATTATTAAATGATAGTCATCAAGTCATCGGTACGACCAGACAAGATGAAAAATTATTCGATAACGACAACTACAGTCAGTTAGATTTAGACATTACAGCTCATAAAGACGACATTCAAAAACAAATCGATAAAGATATCGATGCGGTTTATTTTGTCGCAGGATCTGGTGGCAAAAATGTATTAGAAGTAGATTTGCACGGCGCAGTGAAAACTATGCAAGCGACGCAAGATAATGGCATTAAACGCTATATCATGCTCAGTACCGTATTTTCATTAGATACTAGTAAATGGAACAATCCTGGTATCAAAGATCTAAAAGACTACTATATTTGCAAGCATTACGCAGACCAGTGGCTTGTCCATGACAGCACCCTTGACTACACTATTGTGCAAGCAGGCGCGCTTAAAGAGCGAGAAGCTACGGGAACTATTGCTGTCAATGATGATAGTGCAGGTGAGAACTCAATCAAGGATGTAGCGAGCACTTTAGCGGCGGTATTGAGTGCTGATAACACCATCAAGCAAGTCTTTAGTATGCAAAACGGCGAGACGGCTATCAAAGAAGCTATTGCCAAAATATAATCTTATCTATATATAATCTTAGCTATTTTGTTCAAAAAAAGCGGACTGTCCTTGGATAGTCCGCTTTTTTATGCTCATAAAACACTGACTCAATGCTTAAGCTTGGTCGCTTGGAAAACTAATGACGTCTGATAGTTGAGCTGCGCCTGCTAATACCATTAGTAAACGATCGACCCCAAGCGCAATCCCGCTACAAGTCGGCAGCTTATCACAAGCAGCGAGTAGGCGCTCATCGATAGGCATTAGTGGCAGGTTATGATGACGGCGCAATTGATTGTCTTGCTCAAAACGTGCTCTTAATGCCTGTCCGTCAGCCAATTCATCATAAGCATTGGCAATCTCGATACCGTTAATATACAGCTCAAAACGTTTGGCAATCTGATTGCCGTCTTTATCGAGAGCGGTTTTGGCTAGTGCCGCTGTTGCTGGTGGATACTCAACAATTAACGTTGGCAACTCATAACCCAAGTTTGGCTCGACGGCGTGGCTAAAGAGCAAATCTAGCCACCCTTGGCGGATATTATCCTCACTTTGCTGTGAGCTGTCGCCATCACCTTCAAGACCAGATACACTCAGACCCTTGTCCTCAGCTACGGCTTGTAGCGCCGAGATACTAGCCGTCAGTGGATGAATACCCACAAAGTCCATAAACGCATCGACATAACGATAGTGATTCATCACTACAGGATAACCATAGAGCACCTCTAACATCTGCCCAAGCTCATCAGCCAAATCAGCCAAAGTATAATTCGGCTGATACCATTCAAGCATGGTGAATTCTATGTTGTGCCGCGAACCGATCTCATTATCGCGAAAGACCGTGCATATCTGATAAATAGGTACGCGCCAGCTGGCAAGCAGACGCTTCATCGCAAATTCAGGCGAGGTATGCAAATAATAAGTGCGCAGCTGATCTTGATAGGTTACCCCAGCACCTACCGATTGCAAAAAGGTATCCGTGTTGCCCGCTTGCGATAATAGCGGCGTCTGTACTTCTAATACCTGACGCATAGCAAAAAACTGCCTGATATCAGCGAGCATTTGCGCGCGCTTTTGTGCCATTGCTAGCGTCATCGTTGGTGCATAGCTAGATGCATCAAGCCTATGGTTAGGTGAGGTCATAAGTATTTTCTGTAATGAACTATTATAAGTTGACTCATATCAAGCCTGCCATTCACGGCGCAAATGATAATCGCGTCTGAGCTTGTCAAAGTCAGCTCCCTCTACTCGCCCATCGGTAGCCTTTTCTCTTAACGCGCTATCGTCTTGCTTAATATCATAAAACTTGCCTAAAAGATTAGGATTGTCTTTGAGCTCAGACCACAAGAACATATTAACGGGCAGCAGCTTATTCATCGATTGCGTAGGTAGCACTCCTAGCTTGTCGCAGAGCGCATCATAAATCATTTGTGTACCGCGCAGCTTACCCTCTAGGGTATACCCTGCGATATGCGGAGTGGCGATAGCGAGCTTAGATAATAGACTCTCAGACACTTGCGGCTCATGCTCAAACACATCGAGCACCATTTGTCTACCTGTACGTTCGATATCCGCTACGAGCGCCGCTTCATCGATAACAGGCCCGCGCGCACTATTGATAAGTAGCGTATCTGCTGGGATTTTTGCCAAAGCAGCACTATCGATAAGATGAAGCGTTGGATAATCACTACTATGGTCAGCAACGTTGTCAGCGTTATGTCTATACGTCAACGGCACATGCAAACTTATCACATCGCTTTGACTTAATACCTGCTCAAAGCTTGCATTGTTGACCGTTGATACCGGTAATAGCGGATCATACCCGAGTACTTGCCAGCCCAGGTCAGTTGCGTACTGCGCTAGTGTACTACCGATATTACCCAGTCCGATGATGCCAAGCGTCATAGGCTTCATTGCCTTGATAGACTGTGACCAATACTGCGGACGTAGCGTCAAAATAGCCGTCAGCACATATTGCGCGACTGAATGCTTGCTACATCCCGCTGCATTGGAAAAGGTGATATTGCGCGATTTTAAATAGTGCTGGTCGACATGATCGGTGCCGATAGTGGCTGAGCCGACAAAATGGACGCTACTGTTATCTTTAAGTAGTGCTTTATTGACTTGAGTCACTGAGCGTATGAGCAGCACTTGAGGCTGTAGCTGCTCTAGCAATTGCGCTGTAATATCACGCCCTGCTACAGTCACGATAGTGATCTGATCGCTCTCTTGACCTAAATTGGCAGCGGTAAAAAACTCATTGAGACTGGCAATGTTGCTATCAGCAACGATAGTAATAGAATTATTCATAGAATTAGTATGTCGTTATTAAAGTATTGTGCTGTCAGCATCAAATCGGTTTATTGCTTTCACTCACCGCTGTTTTGTCGGCAGATACAAGCGGTTCATCATCGTCTAGTGGTACTTTTTTGGGCGCGAACACTTCATTTTTATGATTAGATATCCATTCACGCCAGACGGCAAGACCGATCGCAAGTACCACAGGTCCGATAAATAGACCGACAAAGCCAAAAGCCGTCAAGCCGCCGAGCACCCCAATAAAGATAATAATAAAGGGTATCTTGGTCGCGCCACTAATGACAATAGGACGAATCAAATTATCTACCCAGCTGATGACCAAAGTACCCCAAAGCGCTAAACCAATGCCTTCAGCGGTATAACCTTGACTGAGTAGCCAAATCGATACTCCGCCCCAAACAAAGGGCGTGCCAAAGGGAATGAGCGCAATAATAAAAGTCACTATCGTCAATAAAATAGGACTTGGCGCACTAGCGAAATAATAACCAACGCCAGCTAGCAAAGCTTGCGCGAGCGCCGTTAGACCAATGCCATATACCACAGCGCGCGTGGTTGTCCCTACCGAGTCGATATAGCCGTCGATACGATTGCCAATGATATTGCGCAGCGCTTGACGAATTTGACGAATTAAGTTGGTACCATCACGGTAAAAGAAAAACAGCGTCATCAGTGCCATACCCAATTTGGCAAGACTGCTGAGCATCACATCAAGAGCGATTTTGCCATAATACAGATGCGACTGCGCCCAGACTCGAAAAGCCTCAAGCGCACCCTCTGGATTTTTGTTAATGCGCCACAGCATGTCTTTGATCTGTTGACCTATAATCGGTAAATCCTTGATAGATTCAGGCACATCTAAGTAACCTGCTCTAATGCGATAAATGATGTTGCTAATTAAACTTATAGCCTCTTGCTGCAATATAAACAGACCAAAAACAAGAGGAATACCTATGATAAGTGTAATACTAACCGTCATCACCCCAGCACTAACGCCAGAGCTAAAACGTACTTTTTCGTTAAAAAACTGATAAACAGGGAAAGTCACATAAGCCAAAATCGCCGCCCACAACGCAGGCACGATAAAGAACTGTACCACCTGAAAGCATAAGATAAACAGCACAACCAGCAAAGTGATCGCAAGTAAGCGCTGAATAATAAACTCTTTTGTCCAGTGTTCAATCATGGCAATGTGACCAAAATCAGTTAGCAAAGTTTTGCTGTAAACTTGCTATAAAATAGTAACTATACAAATACAGCTTATAGGCAAAAGCTATAAGCTGTATTTGATGACGATATAAGACTGTTGGTATCAGATAAGTTTGACATCGGCTTAAGTCAAAAACCGCATCAGTCAATAGTTATCATTATGCATTAGAATATAACGAATATATAATACTGTGTTGTAACTTTTACTTACAACTGTGCGTCTAAGGCTCAAATGAAAGGCTCAAGTGAGTCGCAGCTTCATTGAGTACATTTGTCTTTATGAGCGCTTTTATCATAGCACTTGACTCAGCTGACGTCGCTGCTAAATCACTGGTGCGTTCTATGAGCGCTTCTAATTGATGTTATACTAGAGCGGTTGTCTGTCAGATCTAGATATTTTGAGTCTTGATTATCAGTAGGCGAAAAAGGATTTTTTTGCTTTGGTTTAAGCAGTGCTTTATATTTAAGCGGCAGCTGCTAAACATAAAATAATGACAGATATCTTGAGCGCCTATAACGCTAAATGTAGAAAAAGCCAATAATAGAGCTTTTATTATAGAAAACGCCAGCGTCTTATCGCTTATGAGTTCAATATTTGAACTTATATATTTAGCCCAATAATAATTTTGTATATATAAACATAAATAGGAACAATAACAATGTCAAAAGACACTGATAACCCCAACCCTTCAACCAATAATAGTCATAAGTCAGCAAATACAGTAACCTTTGCATTAGCACAAGCGCAGTTTTTGGTCGGTGATATTACCGCCAATGCTCAAAAAATGCGCACTTTAGCACTACAAGCCCGCGAGCAAGGTGCCGACGTCATTGTCTTTCCAGAGCTAGCATTATTAGGCTATCCGCCGCAGGACTTGTTACTACGTCCAAGCTTGTCTGGTCGCATCAAAAGCGCCTTATCCAGCCTAAGTGATATCGACGATATCGTCATGATCGTCGGCTACCCTCATGTCGATCATCACGGCACCTTTAACTCTGCTGCTATCTTGCATAATGGTCATCAAAAAGGCTTTTACCACAAACAAGTACTGCCCAATTATGGCGTTTTTGATGAGCGTCGTTACTTCGATAAAGGCCGCAATCAAGTTTTGTTTGATTACAAAGGTATCACTATCGGTCTGCTCATCTGCGAAGACTTGTGGGAAAAAGGCCCGATTGCCGATCTCAAAAAACAAGGCGCAGATCTTATCGTAAGCTTAAACGCCTCACCGTTTGAGATTAGCAAACAAGACCAGCGTAAAGATATGCTAGCTAAACGCAGCCGCGAGCATAATCTACCTATCGTCTATGTCAATGCCGTCGGCGGGCAAGATGATTTGGTATTTGATGGCGGCTCTGTCATTATGCAAGCCGATGGTAATATCGCTCATGAGGCCCCGCGCTTTATGAATCAGCTATTGCTCGCGACTTTAGATATCAAGAGCAACTCCTTTAATACCCAAAACAAAGCGCCGTTATCGCTAAGCCGCGAGTCTGAGATGTATCAGGCTTTAGTTGTCGGTCTGCGTGATTATGTCAATCTATCAGGATTCTCAGGTATCATCGTCGGTTTATCAGGCGGTATTGATTCGGCATTGACGCTTTGTATTGCGGTTGACGCTTTGGGCGCTGACAAGGTGTACGCGGTGATGATGCCGTACGAGTACACCTCGCAAATCAGCCTAGAGGATGCCCAAGCACAAGCGCGCCGCCT
>NZ_JBQQFC010000009.1:0-26715 GCF_052258445.1 Psychrobacter sp. T6-1 | reverse complement strand
AGTGACACCAAATCATAACTATAAGCACCAATGACTGCATCTTGAAAATCAATAACGCCAAGGCCTGCTTTATCGAGCATCACATCTGACTGGTCTTGCATCAGATTACGACTGTGATAATCACGGTGCACAATCACTTGTGGCTGCATGAGTATCGCCTCAATTAGCGCTGTTTTGACATTATGCCAAAGCGTCGCATCAAGTTGCACATCGATATAAGGGATAAACCACTCACTAAACAAATCCATCTCTCGATCCAGCATTGCCGCGTCGTAATCTGGCAATTTGTACTCATGCTTTGCAGTATCAACGGGGATTTTTTGTAAATCGATAAGCGATTGCATTGCTGACTGGTAATACAGGTTTACTTGCTCAGGCGTAGCACCCACTAATAGATGCGCAAACTCTACCGCACCGAAGTCTTGCAGCACCAAAAACCCCTTGTCAAGGTCTTGTGCAATCAAGGTTGGAACATTGACAGCAGGCGCCATAAGCTTAGCAACGGTGATAAATTGCTGCATAGCATCTTGCTCATCGGCCGAATCCATGACAATATATCGCGCGGTGATCGTATCATTCTGCAGTAGCTGTATGCGGTGATAACGACGTGCGCTGGCATCGCCTGGCAAACTATCTAAGCTATAAGGCTGATTGTCAAAAGTATGCTGTAGCCAGGTTTTAAGTTGCTGCTGGCGTGCATTATTGGCGCTGTCTGTCATGGTAGGCTCTTTTTTTAAAAGGGATATCATTAAGCTAATTAATAAGTCAAATACTTGCTAAAATAGGTGGTCATTGATAGGTATTATCAAGCGTTTTAATGCTCTTATCTAGATAATGAGCGCTAAATTGCGCTAAACAGTGTAGCTGATTTGGTTTTTTTTGACCATATCAAAGCACTTTTATAACCGATAAAACGGTCTTGCCCTGCAACATTATAATAGGCTACTTCTAAACTTTATATAGCACAGTCTGCAAAGTATGGTTATCATGATAGGCTTATTAGCATCTCGATATTCATATTTATTCGATAGGCTCGACAATCATAGGTGTGCCCTTGTTATATTCTCCGCTCTACCAAAGCATTCGTCTGATTTTATTTGGCGCCTTAGGGTTATCGAGTTTGGTTGCTACCGCGGCTGAACCAGATTCAATAGCAAACAAAGATAACGCAAGTATTGAACGTCCTAGCATTAGCAGCCGTGGGTCTGATAGCAGTGATGCAATGATTGTTGTCGATGGCGATTTTGCTGACAATACTATATATAGCAATGACGACAGCGTGCTCACTGATCTATCTCAAGACAACGATGGCATTGATAATTTTGAAATTACTCAAATAAATGACAATGTCAGCCAAGCACAGAGGACATCTACCCCTGTTGCAAGCCCCTCTCAAAGTCTTGCAAAACCCAAACCAGATAATACGCCGATTGATGTGAGCGATGAGACCATTCAAGACAGCTTGCAGCGCTTGGCGGAGTTTTATGAGCTGACGCCTGATAATAATGATAAAACGTCTATAAACTCGTCGTCTACCAGTATGGATCTAGATCCTAATACTTTAGCTGTAAACCAACAAGAGAGTAGCGAGCAAAGCGCGCGCCGACCATTGCGTCAATTAGGCACTGATCTAAAGCTGTTACCCAGCGCTATAGATAGTAGTCAGCGCTGTGAGGGGCAATGGGTCTATCCTACAAGCAATCCTAATTCTCAGCGAGTAAATAATACAGATATCAGTCAAGACCCAGACGTCGCAGATCAGACGCTCTACGCTGAGTCCGATTACGGCTATTATGATAATGTCGATTATGCCGAGCTGTCGGGCAATGTCATTATCGATCAAGGTGCGCAGCATATAGAAGCGGACAAAATCGTCTTGGATCTAACCAATAATGTGGCTGGCGCTCAAGGCAATGTGCTATTCACTGATCAGGCGACTCCTAATACGCAAACACCCAATACCCGCCTGCCAAATACTAGAAGATCTCTGACTGACGAGGCGACTAGCGGCGGACTTATTGGCGTAGCAGATAGCTTAGCCTATAATACTAACAACTCTCAAGCGACTGCTTACGGCGTTGCTTTCGCCAGCGTACCACTACAAGCACATGGTTATGCCAAGCAGTTAAACCGTCCCAATGATACCCAGTACGAGCTTGATCAAGTGATGTTTACCACTTGCCCGCCAACTGATCGCAAATGGCAATTAGAGGCGACTAGTATTGATTTGGATACAGATACAGGTCGCGGCGAAGCTTATAATACGACCTTTAGGGTCGCTGACATTCCCGTATTCTACTTACCTTATTTTAACTTCCCTATCGATAGCAGGCGCAGTAGCGGGTTTTTGTTGCCAAGTGCTAGTATTGGTAGCGAAAGCGGTCTTGAGATTGATGTGCCTTATTATCTCAACCTATCTCCCAATTACGACGCGACGATTAACACCCACCTTTATACCAATCGTAATCCTATGCTCTCTGGCGAATTTCGCTATTTGACCGCAGACTATGGCGAGGGGATTTTTAACGGCTCATACTTGCCAAATGACAAAGAGTTCAATGGTGAGGATCGTAGCAGCTTTTTTTATGATCATTACTGGTCCTCTACGAGCATTCCGCGCCTAAATGGTGACGCTACTTATAGTTATGTGTCAGATGAAGAGTATCTCGATGATTTTGATACTTTAGGGCTATCGGATAATACCTTGAACTTACCGCGCCGCGCCCGCTTAAATTACTACAATGACTATGTTAATGGCGAAGTTAAAGTTGAGACCTTTCAGACTTTAGATGCGTTCAATAGTAATGGTGAACCGTTACAGGACAAAGACAAGCCCTATTCGCGCCTGCCACAGTTATCGCTCAATTACAGGCTGCCTTGGGCTGAGAATTTTGACATCACTGGGGTTCACGATTCTGCTTACTTCAAAAAATCTATCGATGATGGCTCTGAAAATGAAAAAAGTGGCGTGCGCCTTTATAACAAACTTAGCGCCGCTTATCCTATGCAAAAACCTTGGGGTTATATCAAGCCCAAACTTAGCTTGCAGCATCTATATACCTCATATGATGAGGACAGCCTAGATGACAACGATCTGACTGATGAAGAAGGCCGTCAGTCGGTATTTGTGCCGCAGGCAAGTATCGATGCTGGGTTAAATTTTTATCAAGCCGGCTCTCCCTTTGGCGCATTTGATGACACGATGGGCGGCTATCAGCTCTTAAGTCCTAGACTTAAATACACCTATTCTCCTTTTGAAGCTCAGAACGACATTCCTAACTTTAATACTCGTATCGCCTCTATCAACTATGAGCAGCTGTTTTCAGATAGCTGGTTTTTGGGACAAGATCGCTTGCAAGATTTGCATGCCATTACCCCAGGCGTCAATTATCGTTACATCGATGCAACGGGTGTGACACGTTTTGATGGTAGCATTGCAGAGCAGTTTTATATCGATGATGGCCGCGTTACTTTAGATAATGAGACGTCCCTTTTTAACGCCTCATCATCAGGACTGGTCTGGAATACCAGCGCTCAGCCTTACAATAATGTTTGGGTCGATGTGAGCGGCGCACTAACTAGCGACTATGATCTTAATTACTTTACCACTGAGCTACGTTTTCAGCCCTCAAACAATAGCTTGTTCAATATCGGCTACGTAAAGCGCCAACGTGATGATAATACCGATCAGCTGCCCCTATCGGCATTCACAGCATCAGCTATCTTTCCTGTGAGCGATAACTGGCGCGTGCTTGCACAAGGACAATACGACTATCGCCGTGATAAAGTTCTCGATTCTTTAATCGGTATCGATTATGAGGACTGCTGTTTTGGTTTTGCGGTTTATGGTCGTCGTTATTATAATGACTTAAACATTACCGACAAACCTACGCAAGCGGTGATGGCTGAGGTTAGACTCAATGGCTTAGGCAGCAGTAGCGGACGCCTGACTCGCCTGCTCTCTGAAAAGGTATTGGGTTTTGAGCCAGTAGAAAATGCTTGGAAGGATTAATATATATTTATAGCCTGTTTATATATGCAGCACTGATCTGATGCAACAGACTACACTTATCGCCATATCTGCACTTTTAGTGTTAAGTCAGACTATTTAACTCGATGACATTGATGAGGAACATCATGAGATTTTTTTGTTTAACGAAGACCAATCGCGCTGTACTCTTATCTTTGGGCATGAGTTTAGGCATAAGTGCACAAGCGGCCATATCTGAAACGACTGCAATGCCAGCGACATCTACTCAAGCAAGTGTTCAAACTAGTAGCGCTCAAACTAGTAGCGCTCAAACTAATAGCGCTCGCTTGTCTACTACAGGTAGCTCAGACGGTATCATCGCTTTAGTCAATGACAATGTTATCCTAAAAAGCGATCTCATTGATGCCATTAACCAAACTCAAGCGCGCGCTAGAGCAGCGGGAACGCCGATAGCGAACTCGCCTCAACTCCAATCTGAAGTACTAAACGCGCTTATTTTGCGTGAGCTACAACTATCACTAGTCAATCGCGTTGGTATCAAACCCGATGACGCGGCTATCAATCAGCGTTTGGCTCAAATTGCGCAAGCAGAAGGGGTTACCAGCATTGCAGCATTGCAGCAGCGCTTAGACGCCAGTCAAGCAGGTAGTTATGCAGCCCTTCGAGCCCAGCTAATAGAAGACGCCGCTATTCAAGCGCTGCAAACGCGTCAAGTCAATAACCGCGTACGTATCAGTGAGCAAGACATCGATGCTTTTTTGGCATCACCTGAAGCCAAGCGCTTAAACCAAAGTGAGTACCAGACTATTCACGTGCGTATCCCATATATTGATGATTACAGCAGGTTGTCACAAGCGCAGCGCGACGAAGCGCTAAAAGTAGCACAGGCGCTGCGCACGCGCCTGCTAGTACCAAATGCAGATATCGATACTGCCATTCAAGAAGTACAAGGCGATTACCCTATCCCTCTACAAGGCGGTGATATGGGCTTTCACAAAGCGGCATCCTTGCCTACTGAACTATCTAGTGAGATCACAAAGCTTGAAGTTGGCGCAGTGAGCGATCCATTAGTGACCCCTGAAGGTATCGACATCATCAAGCTTGCTAGCAAAAAATCGGGTGATAAGGTGATGGTACCACAGTGGCGTACCAGCCATATCCTAGTCAAAGTTGATGAGCTCCAAACTGACGCTTTAGCAGAACAAAAGATTAATGATTTGTATGAGCAGCTGCGTGCTGGTGCCGATTTTTCTGCTTTAGCTTCTACCTACTCAGATGATCCAGGTTCAGCGGGGCGTGGCGGCGATCTTGACTGGGTGAGTGAATCAGACACCGTCGGCCCGTTTGAGGCGGCAATGAAGAATACAGAAGTTGGTGACTACTCGCTACCCTTTAAAACTCAGTTTGGTTGGCATATCCTAAAAGTAGAGGATACGCGTAACTATGATGCTAGTGATGAATATCGCCGTAGTATGGCGCGGCAAACTCTGTATCAGCGTTTATCTCCGCAAGCGCGCGAGGACTGGTTACAAGAGCTGCGTGCAAGCTCTTATATTCAAGTCATAGAATAATCTAGACCTTTTTAACTTAAAAAAAGCACATCTCTTTAAATAGAGGTGTGCTTTTTAGTGCGTAGATATTTTATGAAGCGTATTAAATAGCGCACAAAGAAAAGCCCCAAACCTAGGGCAATTGGGTTTGGGGCCTCAATACTTCATATTGTTATTATAATACTTCCTTGATGACCCATCCTAAGTCATAAATAATAACGTATAAGACAGTGGGCTGACCTGCTCATAAGCTAGTATCTCAACAATGCATCCATGCTTATCCTTGTGTTGATAGGGCTATTTTAGGCAACTTTGTGCGGCGCGCCTAGCTGCTAAAAGCCCTATTTTATGTAAGCATAAGCGTACGTCATCTACATTATGACGGATTGAGAGGCAGCGCTAATTTCGACTCTTTTTCATGCGCTTCTGACATCTCTTTACCTTCTTTTTTGCCTTCCTCTATTTTGTTATCTGCCTCCTCGATATCATCAGCGTCTTTTGTTGGCGCATTTTGCTCTTGCTTGGACGCTTCTTCAGGCTCGTACTGGAGTGTAGTAAGCACTGGAAAATGATCAGAGCCCACCGATGGCATGCGCTGAATATCAACAACAGTAAAGCAAGCACTGTGAAAGATATGATCAAGCGCCCAACGCAAGAACGGATAATCGGCATGGAAGGTGTTGATAAAGTGTCGACCGATACGCGGATCAAGCAAGCCTGAGATACGCTGAAAGCGCCGCGTCGTTTTTGACCAAGCGACATCGTTCAAGTCCCCTGCTAGTATTGCCGTTTGGTCGTTTTCTTTGATATGTTTGCCGACCATTAATAATTCAGCGTCACGAGTCGTTGATTTGTCCGCCTCAGTTGGACTTGGCGGCATAGGGTGCAAGCAGTAAAGCCAAATTACACGTCCGCCTTGCAAGCGTAGCTGCGTATGAATCGAGGGGATATCATCGACCATCAAGTACTTAACCTCAGGGTCTATCAGCTCAAGTTTTGAGTACAGATGCATGCCATATAGATTATCCAAAGGTATTTTGACAGTATAAGGATAGTCGTCCTCGACGACGCTGAGTGCCTGCTCCCATTTCTTGTCAGACTCAAGCGTGATTAGAATATCAGGCTGCTTATCTTTAACCAAATTGACTAGTTTATACGTGTCATCATTAGGCGTAAGTACATTGGATACCATAATCTTGACTTGGTGCGACTCGGGTTTATCTTTAGCCTTTTGTACTTCTTTTTTCCATATTTTGGTATAAGGCAGCACCATTCTTAGCTGAAACCCAAGCGTGCCTGTGAGCGCAATAAATAACAACCATTGGCCCAGTTGCCACTGCTGCCAAAACACTAGCATCCCAATCCAAGCAGCTATCCCTAAGAACAGAATCTGGATACGGGGAAAATCAACTGCACGTACCCACCAATGATCAAGCGGCAGCCAGCCCCAAGCGGTGACAAAAGCGATGAATCCTGCCAAAACTTGCACGCCGTAATATAAAATGGAGGAATCCATAGAATCAAATAGTCCATATTGTGATAAGAGAGCGCTCTAACATCATACAAGCGATGTCATTTATTAGAGCATACTTTATCATCTAACAGCGCCCTCGCCTACCTTTTAGCCTAGTGTGTCATCAAAACGACACATAAGGACTAAGAGCTAACGATAATCGTACATCGCTCCACTCAATACTATTATCCTTTATAAAATCCATGGTTGTTGAATACTTAGATTGATGCAAATACTGCTCAGTAAGCATAAAATGAGTCGAATAGTATAAAATACCTTGATTTTTGTTAGTAATGACGGCATTGTTATCGGTTGGCATGATGATAAATAATCGTAAAATAGGAAGGCGGTTCATGAGCAATTTGACAGTAGGTTTGGTAGGCTGGCGCGGTATGGTAGGGTCAGTTTTAATAGAACGTATGAGAGCGGAAAATGACTTTGAGGGTATAACACCCGTGTTCTTCTCAACCAGCAATGCAGGCGGCAATGCGCCAAACTTTGAGGGTATCGAGACCGGTCAACTAAAAGATGCTCATGATATTGCAGCGCTCGCTGACTGCGATGTTATTATTACCTGTCAAGGCGGCGACTATACGCAAAAGGTACATCAGCCGCTACGTGATAGTGGCTGGGATGGATACTGGATTGATGCTGCCAGCACGCTACGCATGAAAGATGACAGTATTATTATCTTAGACCCTGTCAATCGCAATGTCATCGATGATGCATTAGCTAATGGCACCAAAGACTTTATCGGTGGTAATTGTACCGTCTCTTTAATGCTGATGGCTATCGGCGAGCTGTTCAATAGAGGCTGGGTTGAGTGGGTCAGCGCTATGACTTATCAAGCGGCAAGCGGCTCTGGCGCTAACAACATGCGCGAGCTGATTAGCGGTATGGGCGTGTTGCACGATGCGGTTGAGGACGAGCTTGCCAATCCTGCCAGCGCGATCTTAGATATCGACAAGAAAATAGCGGACACTCAGCGTTCGACAGACTTTCCTCAGCAGTATTTTGGCGTACCACTCGCCGGTAGCTTGATTCCTTATATCGATGTACAAATGGATAATAAGCAGTCAAAAGAGGAATGGAAAGGCGGCGTTGAAACCAACAAGATCTTAGGTAATGACGCTGATAACACCATTGCTATCGACGGTATGTGCGTGCGTATCGGTGCCATGCGCTGTCATGCACAGGGCCTCACCATTAAGCTCAAAAAAGATATTCCATTAGAGGAAATCGAAGCGGCGCTCAAAAACAGTGACAATCAATGGCTTGATGTGGTCGAAGATGATAAAGAAGCTACCATCAACCGTTTAACGCCAGTCGCTGTTACTGGCACGTTGACAGTGGCACTAGGACGCTTGCGCAAGCTGAATATGGGTCCTGAGTATTTGGGTGCTTTTACGGTAGGTGACCAGTTATTATGGGGCGCAGCAGAACCTCTACGCCGTATGCTGGGTATCATTCGTGAACAAAAAAACCCATAAACTTATTTAGTACCCGTAAAAAAGACAGCTTCGGCTGTCTTTTTTTGATTTTGTACTCATCTAAAATTCTTACTCATAACGAATCATAATCTCATTACGGCGCATAAACGGCAGTGTCCATGGCGGGTTATAACGTGCCATCTCAGGTTGAGATGTCAGGGTCAAATTCTGATTTTGCATCCAAGTATTGAGCTCTTCAGTTTTGCGCGCGACCTTTGTCTCGCCCGTCAGTCCTGAAAACTTAATAACGCCATAAGTTTGCGCTGGAACTTCAATAATACTCACCGCTGAGTTATTGGGCTTGGGCAATGTCTGCATCGTATATTGACTGGGCATCACAAAACGTACCCGCCATTTGCCGTCTGTTTGCTGATTTTCTTGCATAGTGACAGGTGCGGTCATCGCGATTTTCTGTGACGCGCCGGCTTGCGGTGATTGCATTTTTACAGGCGCGGTCATGCTGATTTTACTACTCTCGCCACTTGGCGCGGTATTATTACCAAATATATAATCGGCTAAGACTTTAAAGCCTTTGTTACCCGCGTCCTTTTGATCGCCTGTTACCCACGTTTGCGCGACCAGTTGCGGCGCATAACGGCGTAGCTCAAAGTCATCGTCTTGTGATAGTACAGTATAGTCGGGCTCTTCAACGGCCATAGCGGCTCCTGATAAAAATAGTAAACTGCCAAGCGATACATATATAGCGGCTTTCATGCTCAATCCCCAATAACAATCATTTTTTAAGTGCTCAATCATCTTTAAGTACTGTCGTTACCATCATTACGCTAAAAATTGTCAGCGGTATGCTAATGACTGTACAAGCTGGCGGAGCCTCTGTCTGTTATTTTAAGTAGGACTAAACTTGCAGACTAGAAGGTACCGTTTGTATTTTTTGGTTTATACCCAATCTCATACAAACATCCAAGCCCCTAGAAATACTCAGTAATGATATAATTAGCGTCATTTTTATCGACTGGGTAGTGATCCTTCTATGCAATTTGTATTACATAAAACCGCAAGCGGACAGACGCGTGCGCGCCGCGCAACTGTGCATCTTAATCATGGTGACGTACAGACGCCCGCCTTTATGCCTGTAGGGACTTATGGCACCGTCAAAGGTATGCTACCGCGCGACATCGAAGCGATTGGCGCAGATATCGTCCTTGGCAATACCTTTCATCTGTGGCTACGCCCAGGCACTGATATCATCGACAAATTCGGTGGTTTGCATAAGTTTATGCATTGGGACAAGCCTATCTTAACCGATTCTGGCGGCTTTCAGGTCTTTAGCCTTGGCGCGATGCGCAAAATCACTGAAGAAGGTGTCAACTTTAAGTCGCCTATTGATGGCGCTAAAGTGTTTTTGTCTCCTGAAAAATCCATGCAGATTCAGTACAGCCTCAACTCAGATATTGTTATGCAGTTCGACGAGTGTACGCCCTATCCGGCTACTCACGCAGAAGCCAAAGAGTCCTTGGAGCTGTCATTGCGCTGGGGCAAGCGCTGCCTTGATGAGCATCAAAACCTTGGGAGCACCAATGCTCTATTTGGTATTATTCAAGGCAGTATGTACCCAGATTTGCGCCAGCAATCGCTCGATGGCCTGCTTGAGATTGGTTTTGACGGATACGCTATCGGTGGTCTGTCTGTCGGTGAGCCAAAAGATGAGATGATGGATGTTTTAGATTACATTCCAGATGCTATGCCCGCAGACAAACCGCGCTACCTGATGGGTGTCGGTAAGCCTGAGGATATCGTTGAAGCAGTGCGCCGCGGCGTCGATATGTTTGATTGCGTCATGCCTACTCGCAATGCACGAAACGGTCATTACTTTGTCACAGGCGATCCTCAAAACGTCGGCGTCGTGCGTATTCGAAACAGTCAGTACCGAGAGGATACAGGCCCACTCGATCCTGAGTGCGACTGCTATACTTGCCAAAACTTTAGCCGTGCTTATCTTTATCATTTGAATAAATGTAAAGAGATGCTGGGCGCGCAGTTGGCTACCATTCATAACTTGCGCTATTATCAGCGCTTGATGCAAGGTATCAGAGACGCTATCGAAGCCGATACTTTCGATGAGTTTGTCACTGAATTTTATAGCAAGCGCGGACAGAGCGTTCCTAAGCTTAATCTAAGATAATCAAAACAGCTCTTGTTGGTAATCAAAACAGCTCTTATTTTTGGTGCATACTGTTTATTTAAGATAACTGTTTATTTAAGATAGATGCAAAAACGCCAGTCAACTCTCATTGACTGGCGTTTTTATTAGATGGTTTTACTTAATTTAGTAAATATCATCATCAGGTAGCTGACTCATTGGAATGTCAGGATGATTTCTTAGATGCAAAATAGCGGCAATCAATCCGCCCCATATTAGTAGCATTGAGATAATCATAAAAATAATCGCTGAGGTACTCATAATATACTCCTATTGTATGTGATCTAGCCGTTATCTACGGGCATCATCTAACGCACGAGATTTATCATCTTCAGCGTCATGAATACCTTTCATACGAGTGAGTATGAACGCCCCTAAGCCAAAGAAGACCACCACGCCCCAACCAAACAGTAAGAGGATAGTAGTAGAGTAACCCTCATAAGGCTCTTGAATTAGGTTGATGAACTTTAGGCCTAAGGCTATGGTAAGTACTGTTGGCGTGATGACTGTCAACATAAATACCCAAGCGCCGCCAAGCTTGATGCTTGAAGTGCGGTTGATATGAGCCAGCAAACCTGGAATCTTGTTACGGTTAAACCAAGTCACCCAAACAATCGACATGAGGCCACCTGCCACAATACCGATGTTATTAGCAAAGTGATCGATCACGTCAACGAGTACTAATGAGCTACCAGTAGAGAACGCTGAGATTGAGATAACGGCGCAGACGCCAACGATCGCAGCGACGGCTTTTTTACGAGACCAGTCAAACTTATCTTGAAAGGCAGAGATCGGGACTTCTAAGATACTAATCAGTGAGCTGATACCTGCGACCACTAGTGAGCCAAAGAATAAGAAACCAACAAAATCACCGCTTGAACCCATAGATGACAGTATCTTTGGAAAGACAAAGAACGCCAGTCCAACGCCACCACTAGCGACTTCTGCGACATCTTGGCCTGATGACATCGCCATAAAACCAATCGCGGCAAAGATACCGATACCAGCGATAAGCTCAAACGAGGAGTTGGCAAAACCAACCACTAAGCCTGCGCCGGTTAAGTTGGTGTTCTTTTTGAGGTATGAGGCGTACGTGACCATAATACCAAAGCCGACTGATAAGGAGAAAAACACATGCCCATAAGCGGCAAGCCAAACGTTTGGATCTTGCATTTTGACCCAGTTAGGCTCAAAGAAGGCGTTAATACCAACGATTGCGCCTGGCAAAGTGATCGCCTTAAACACCATGATACCGAACAGTACAATAAGCAGCGGAATACAGATTTTGTTGGCAAGCTCAACACCCTTACGGATGCCGCCAAACATAATCAAGATAGCAACGGCCCATACGATGATAAGACCTGTGAACATCTGGGGTACAAATACTGAGGTAAGCTCCCCTGTATGCTGCACAAAGTCGCTGACAAAGAAGGTTGTGGTATCCTCGCCCCATTTTTGCCCAAACGAGAAGAACATATAACTCCCCGCCCAAACGATGACGGCGGCATAATAAATAGCAATTACGAACGACACTAGCGTCTGCCACCACCCAACAAATTGCGCCGAGGGCACCATTTTTTTGTAAGCACGGGGCGCGGCTGCGCGATACTTATGACCAATGATATAGTCCAAAAACAGTAGAGGAATACCTGCGGTTAATAAGGCGATAAGATAAGGCACCATAAATGCCCCGCCGCCGTTATCATAGGCCACATAGGGAAACCGCCATATATTGCCCAGTCCCACTGCTGAACCGACAGCGGCTAGAATAAATCCAGTTCGGCTGGACCAACTTTCTCTTGGCTCTGCCATAAAGCACTCCTAAATTTGCTTGCAAGTCCCTTTGAGTTATTTCACTTGATAAAGGCTAGATACTTAAAGAGACGACAAGTCAGCTATTGGTTAAAATAAGTAACAGTACATGACTAGGAAGTTTCTGCTAATCATTACAAAAAGTCAAGAACTCATAAACACAAAAAAGCCATAACGCTATGTCATGGCTATCAAAAACTACAAGGTGACAATTTTATAAAAAATCTATTTTATCGTACTACGCCGCGTTGGCTGTGTTGCAAGGAATCTATAAGCAGTTGAATCTTCGGCTCTTGTGGCAGCAGGTCTTTATGCAATATCTCAAGCGCTTGTACGGTAGTCAGGCCCGACCTATAGATGACGCGGTAGGCTTGACGTAGTACATCTATGGTTTCTTTGGGCCAGTTTTTGCGGCGCATGCCCTCGACGTTTAGACCGTGAGCGCTTGCAGGATTGCCAGATACCATCGTAAAAGCAGCCACGTCTTTTAGAATTAAACTTGCGCCACCAACGAGGCTATAATCATCAACACGGCAAAACTGGTGGATACCTGAGTTGCCGCCAATGATAGTATGGTCACCAATAGTGACATGTCCTGCAATACCGACGTTGTTGGCAAATATATTATGGTCACCAATAATGCAGTCATGCGCCACATGAGTATTGACCATCAATAGATTGTGACTACCAATCTTGGTCAAACCCTTATCCTGTATCGTTCCTCGGTGTAAGCTGCAGGCTTCACGAATCGTATTATAATCACCAATCTCAAGCCAAGTGCGCTCGCCATCGTACTTTAAATCCTGACAATCCTCGCCGACACTCGCAAACTGATAGATCTGATTGTGCTGACCAATGCGCGTTAATTTGGATACGACAACATGACGATGCAGTGTGGTGTGCGCGCCGATACTCACCTCGTCCCCTATTATGCAATAAGGTCCTATGACAGCAGTGTCATCAATCGTAGCGGATGGTGAGATGATTGCTGTCTGGTGAATCTGACTCATATTGTAGGTCTCAATTGCTGAAAAGTATAAGATGATTAGTATAGCGCTGGTATTGTTAAGCATGCATTGCTCAGAGCGCGCATTACTTAGCAGGTTGCTCTTGACGAGCAATCATAATTTGCGCGCTGGCAGCCAGTTGGTTGTCTACGTGTACGGTACAATCAAATTTATAAATGCCGCTTTTTTGCATAGTCGTCTTTGAGCGGATGATGAGTTGATCGCCAGGTATGACTCTACGTTTAAAGCGAACCTTGTCCACGCCTGCAAACAGATACAAATAACCATCCTCTGCGGTTAATCCGGCACTGATAAACCCAAGCACCCCTGATACTTGTGCCATCGCCTCTACCATTAGCACCCCTGGCATAATGGGCTCGCCTGGAAAATGACCGTTAAAAAACTCTTCGTTAATCGTAACGTTCTTGATACCAGTAATAGACTCATCCGGTTTGCAAGCGGTGATCTTGTCTACTAGCATAAAAGGATAACGATGCGGCAGATAGTGCTTTAGGGTATGGTAGGTTAAGGGTAGAGTCAGTCCTTGCTCCGCCAGTTTACTGATGTCGTCATCGCTGAGTGTTTCAAAATCTGCTGTGCTCATAATATGCCTTCCTTGCTATAAGCGGTTATTTACGACTATTTATTAGCGGATTATTAATCATAACCTAATTTGCGAAATCTTACCGCAGCTTTGCGCCATTTAGCAGTGGGCATCGCTGGAGTCCCTGATGAATATGCGCCTGCGACCTTTATCGACTTGGTCACCATAGACATGCCAGATAAGGTAACATCGTCTGTAATACTAATGTGACCTGTAATACCCACAGCGCCGCCTATGATACAGCGTTTACCGATAGTTGTGCTTCCCGCAATGCCTGTCTGCGACGCTATAGCGCTGCCATCACCTATGCGCACGTTATGCGCTATTTGCACCAGATTATCAATAATAACATGATTGCCAATCACCGTATCATCAATAGCGCCGCGATCTATGCAGGCATTACTACCGATACGGACATGGTTGCCGATAACAACGCGGCCCAATTGCGCGATGCGCTCCCAACCACTAGTACTAGGGTCTTTGCTTGGCGCAAAACCAAAGCCTTCAGCACCAATACTTGCCCCTGCATGCAAGCGCACATGATCACCAAGGATACAGTGGTGGCTCACGACTACCTGAGGGTTTAAAACACAATCTGTACCTATAACAGCATGAGCCTCAACGACAACATGAGCGTCCAAGCAGCTACGCGCGCCGATAGTAACCTGATCCCCTATAACACAAAAAGGGCCGATACTGACCGCGTCGCCGATAACTGCACTCTCAGCAATAATAGCAGATTTGTGAATATGACTGGTCGCTGAAGTAAAGGCAAACAGCTGACTGCTGCTAGCATAAGCCAGATACGGGTTATCAACAACCAAAGGGATAATACCTGCGGGCACCTGCTGCTGATACTCTTTAGTCACCAAGACGGCCCCTGCCTGACTCTGAGCCAGACTGGAGATATAATTTGGGTCTGCCAAAAAGCTCAATTGCTCGCAGTTTGCATCAAATAGGCTGCCGATACCAGTCAAGCTCGATTGCAATTGCTCGCAGCTAAGCTCAGATTTGTTTGATACTGGCTGACGCATCTGAATTTGGGTAATAAGTTGCTCAATCGTTGTCATAATTGATCGTAGTATTGTAGTTATGAATAAAAGAGTTGTGAGTATATCAGTCATCTATTCAAAGACTGACCTTAAACAAAAACACTTAACTTAAATCTCAAATAAGTAAAGACATAGTTAAGTAAACGATGACTATAGATAACCGCTTATCTATAGTCGTTATTTTGAAGTCATTACTTGGATAATTTTGAAATCTTTTCTTAACAGCTACTATCTAAAAGGTGCTACCGATCTGGAACTGAACTTTTTCGGTCTCATCACCTTCTTTATCATTAAAAGGCACCGCATAACTGATTGAAATAGGCCCAATAGGGGTATACCAAGTGACGCCAGCGCCTGCACTAAAGCGCAGGTCTTTATCTTGAGTTAATAGTTTGACTGGACTACCATCAGGGTTTACGGTCACGTTACCATTTGGATCGACGAAGTTTTTGTCTTCTCTATTGGTCGTATCAAAGACTTGACCACCCTCAGCGAACAACACTGGACGGACTTGATCGGCCCAGTCGCCTTTGAATGGTAGTGGTAATATAAGCTCACCGCCAAAGGTTGCTAAGGCATTACCCCCAACTTCCTCGTCTCTGAGGCTACGGATGTCCTGATCACTGATTGCATCAGCATAGCTTTGTGATCTAGGACCTAAAGTAGAGGATTCATAACCTCGAACTGAGCCATAACCGCCTGCATAAAAATTCTCATAAAAAGGTAAGTCATTACCATAGCCAAGCTTGGTATAACCGCGTGCTACCACGTCTTTATATAGTGGATAATAGACATTACCACGGTAGATGAGTTTTTGGTAATTGACATCACCAAGGCCAATAGTCGCATCAACAGTATGGCTCATACCCTTAGTCGGAAATACAGGGCGATCGAGCGTACTGTAATCCCAACCAAGGAGTAGATTGTAGGTCGTATAATCGTTTTTAAAACCCGTACGTCCTTCAAATTCCCCTGTAAAGTTCTCAAACGATCCGCCGTCGTCAATGATTTGATCGACGTTTGATACACCTAAACGGCGTCCACCGCGCACATCGGTGTTATCGATATTGATACCTGCGCTAACGCGTTTGGTTTCATCAACCGGATAGCTATAATTAAGAGTAGCGCCATAAGAGTCAGTGACGTAATTACTAACGTTACGATCATCGAACTTAGTTTCGCGGTAGTAGGCACTGATACCTTGTGATACGCCGTTTTCGGTAAAGTAAGGGTCAGTATACCCTAGACTATAAGCGTCGCGAGTCTCCGAGCGTGACAATGACGCTTTGACGCGATCCCCTGTACCCATAAAGTTGTTTTGGGTGAGATCCAACTGAAAGGTCACGCCGCCACTTTGTGAGTAACCTGCTGCAATCGTTGAGCTACCAGAGGGCTGCTCTTCTACTGTATAATTGATATCGATTTGATCAGGCTGGTTAGGGACGGGTCTGACATCAACATTGACGGTCTTAAAAAAACCTGTACGCAATAATCGCGTACGGGATAATTGAATGTTTTGGTTAGAAGCCAGTGCTCCTTCTAACTGACGCATCTCGCGGCGCAGTACTTGGTCTTGGGTCTTTAAGTTACCACTAAAATTGATACGACGAACATAAATAGGACGCGCAGGATCAATGTAATAATCGACATCGACGACTTTAGTCTCATCATTAATACGCGGTACAGGGCGCACTTGCGCAAAATAGTAGCCTTCATTGCCGTAGCGATTTTTTAGTGCTGCGGTTGTCTCATCTAGGTTGGCTTGAGAGTACTGCTCATTGGGTGCAAAAGTAACCAGTTCTCGCAGCTCACTGCTCTCAAAAGTCGGCTTACCCAAAAAGTTGACTTCACCAAATTGATACTGATCGCCTTCCGTTAGGCTGATTTCGATAAACACACTCTTCTTGTCTTCGCTAATATTAAGAACCGCGTTGTCGACATTAAAGCGCACATAGCCGTCATTTTGGTACAGGGCTTTTAGGTTCTCTAAACTTGCCGCAAGTTTTTCTTTTGCATAGCGATCAGATTTAGAGAGCAGGCGCGTCCAAGAGGATTCTTTGACGGCAAAGACATCCTTTATATCTTCATCACTAAAGTGACTATTGCCAATGATATTGATATCAACAACTTTAGCAGGCTTGCCTTCGATAAAACGCACATCGAGCTTGACGCGGTTGCCATCGAGTAAGGTTTGATCGACTTCGATATTACTATTGTAATACCCTTGAGAGATATACTGCTGCTGTAGCTCGTTTGCGACCGCCTGTAGCGTTGACTGCTTGAGTACATCGCCAACTGATAGACCCGCACTCGCCAAACCTTCCTCTAAGCCTTCTTCGGGTATGAGCTTGTTACCCTCAAAGTTGACCTCAGCGATAATAGGACGCTCAATGACTTCAAAGCTTAGCTGACTGCCCTCGACGCGGCTTTGAATATTGGCAAAATTACCCGTAGCGTAGAGCGCTTTGATGCTAGCGGCAAGGCTACTATCGGTTACCGTATCGCCTACATCGATGGGCAATACAGGATGAAGACTGTCAGGAGTTAGGCGCTGTAAGCCTGTAAAACCAATATCGGTCACTACAAAGGTGGCTGCTTGTGCAGGCACACTCATCATCGCTACAACTAACGGCAACCCTGCCGCACTCATCAATAAAGGCGTACGCATAAACACTATCCGTCAATAAAAAACTTGCTTAAGTTAAGTTAAAAAATATACGTGGTCAAGTGCTATCACCTTTAATAAATGATAAACGACCATGAGCAGCTTAGGACACTTTATATAAAACGTATTACAAAATAAACTAAAAATTACGATTAGTACAGCAGTCAAGCTTGGATGCTGTCAGTAGCATACCCTTATAAATTAGGCTTTACCACCTTACATCCATTAGTCTATCGCGCTTGACTCTTTTAAGGGCGCTATTAAGCATTAAAATAGCCGGCTGATGTCATTACCAATCGCTAACACCATGAAACCTACCAGCAAGAGTAAACCGATATTTAACCCCGCTATTTGTATGCCTTCAGGTAGTGGCTTACCGCTGATAAGCTCTATAACATAATAGACAATATGACCGCCATCGAGCACTGGAATCGGAAGCAAATTGAGTACAGCAAGACTTAGGCTTATAAGCGCAGCGGTCGATAGCACCATCTCCCAACTGATATCAAAGCTTTGCTTGGCAACTTTAGCTATAGTGATCGGCCCTGATAAATTATCTAATCCAATCATTCCAGAGAGCATCTTGCCCATCGAGCTGACCGTCATCACCGCTAATTGCTCTGTTTTTTTGAACGATTGTACCAAAGCGGCGCCCGCGCCGTACTCAACCGTGGTCTTATAAGCATCTGGAATTACAATGTCAGTCTGTGCGACCATAGCACCTATCTGTCCATAGCGGTTACCCATAGTATCTTTTTTGGCCTGCGGCATAATCTGCAGAGTCATCGGTTTGCCATCGCGTAGTACCGTAAAATTAAGCAGCGTCTCAGGACTGTCTTTAATGATTCGAGTGGCACTAATCCAATCGCTTATAGCGATATCATTGATAGCAGTGATTTGGTCGCCAACTTGCATACCTTGCAAGCTTGCCGCGCCGTCAGCGGACAGCTCACCAATGATAGGAGCAATCGTCGGTTGCCAAGGCAACATACCAAAACTAGTCAAAGCGTCTTTGCCTTGGTCATCGCCTTGCATAAACTCGCTAACAGGTGCCTGATACGTTTGGGCGACTTGCTGGTCAGACTCCAAGGTTACGCTGACGCTTTGGGTCTCACCCATGAAATTGGCTAAGCGATAATTGATCGCCTCCCAAGTTTGCACCTCATGACCGTCAATCGCGACGATTTTGTCACCCGCTGGCATATTAGCCATTGCCGCTGGCGTGTCTGGTAATATTTGACCAATCTTGGTCGCTAATTGCTCAGATGGCGTCATAAACAGCACCCAAAACAGCGCAATCGCTATGATAAAGTTCATCAAGGGGCCTGCTGCGACAACCGCTATCTTTTTTAGCGGATGCTGGCGATTAAACGCTAAATGCAGCTCTTCCTTTGCAACTTCGCCCTCGCGCTCATCGAGCATTTTGACATAACCACCCAGAGGCAGCGCTGAGATACGATAATCGATACCGCTTTTTTTGCTCGTCCAGCCTGCAATCTTGGGACCAAAGCCAATAGAGTAAGTCAACACTTTGACGCCGCAAAGACGCGCCACAATATAATGACCCCACTCGTGCAAGGCAATGAGCGGACCTAATACAAAAATAGCCGCCAGTAGCGTCAATATAAATGTCATGATAAGTCTCGTTTAAATCTCGCTATATTGTTGGCTGATTAGACTTTGAGCATGGCGACGCGCTAGGGTGTCGATAGCTAAAATGTCGTCGATGTCAGCATCAGCTTCTAGCGCGGATACTGCGACTTGAGCTAATGTACGCTCATTAATATCGGCGATATCGGTTAGGCGAATGTGCCCGTCCAAAAATGCGTTAACGGCAATCTCATTAGCCGCGTTCAATACAATGGTCGCCTGCGTACCCGCTTGCATTGCCTGCCTAGCCAAACGCAAACAGGCAAATTTTTGCAAGTCAGGCTTGATAAATTCAAGCGCACTTAGAGCAAATAAATCTAAAGGCTGCGCGCCGCTATCGATACGCTTGGGGTAGCTGAGCGCGTGAGCAATAGGCGTCTTCATATCTGGACTACCAAGCTGTGCCAAAAAGCTGCCGTCACTATATTCTACCATTGAGTGAATGATACTTTGCGGATGCATGACGACATTTATTTTGTCCTCTGGCAAATCAAATAAATGACATGCTTCTATCAGCTCAAGTCCTTTGTTCATCATAGTCGCAGAATCTACCGATATCTTTTGACCCATCGACCAATTGGGATGTTTGACCGCTTGAGCGACGCTTGCTTGCTGCATCTGCTTAAAGGTTTGATCCAAAAAAGGTCCGCCTGATGCGGTCAGCCATAATTTGCGCACACCAAAGCTACTGTCATGGATTTGCTCAGGGTCTTGTTGAATACTCGCAGGTAAGCATTGAAATATCGCATTGTGCTCTGAGTCAATCGGGAGTAGCGTGGCCTTATGCGTTTTTACGGCGCGTATCAGCACTTGACCTGCCATGACCAAAGCTTCTTTATTCGCCAGCAAAATACGTTTGCCTGCGCGCGCGGCAGCTAAAGTAGATGGCAGACCTGCCGCACCAACGATAGCAGCCATAACCGTATCAGTTTGCGCGTCGGTTGCAATATCGATAAGCCCTGCTCTACCGCCTACGACATCAAGGTTTAAGCCTACCTCTCTTAGGCGCTGAGCGAAGCTGTCGACATCCGCGCTAGGGACACAGACGCGCATGGGTTTGAACTGCTGACATAGCGCAAATAGTTTGTCTAAGCGCTGATAGCCTGATAACGCATAGACAGTATAATCATCAGAATGATCTGCCAAGATAGCCAGCGTGCTATCACCGATTGAACCCGTTGCGCCTAATACAGCGATGCGTTGTGTCATGATGAGTATTGCCTATAGATGATGTCAAAGTAAGAAGTGTTTGGATATGGATAAGGTAGTTCGCAATTAGGGCATTTTTGATAAGCCATCACACACCTTAAACACGTATAGCTTTCTTATTTTAAAAAAAGTAAGCCATACCTGTTTGTATTTAAATCACCAAAAGGTTTGAGTATTGTAGCGCCCAAAAGCCAAGAGCAAAAATAGGCGTGGCTGATAGTAGCGAGTCGATACGATCAAGTATACCGCCGTGACCGGGCAAGATAGTGCCTGAATCTTTGACTTTAGCACGGCGTTTGAGCATAGATTCAAACAAATCACCGAGTACCGAGACCAGTATGGTGAGCGCAGATAAGGTAGCAAAAGCGATTAAGGGCAAGCCTGTCAATTGCAACTTAAAGACGCTGATAGCAAGCACCACTAAAAGACCCGTAACCAGTCCACCTGCAAGCCCTTCCATGCTCTTGTTTGGTGAGACGTTGGGCGCCATTTTGCGCTTGCCGATTTTGCGCCCAACAAAGTAAGCGCCGCTATCAGCGCACCATACTAGCAAGAACACATAAAGTAGCCACCACGGTGACAACTGCCACAAATAGAACATCGCGGTAATAGACGAGGTTAGGATAACCACGCCCATCAATGCCAGCTGCTTGCCATACCAATTGGTATGCGTTGGAAATTTGCGCACCCATGACAGCGCCATGATCCAGATGATTAAGGAGGCGACCCACCATCCGATCCAAGTGACTTTAAAGAACAAAGACACCAGCGTTATGATAAGTACCATAAAGACAAAAACCGCAGGTTGACGCCACTTAGGCATCAGTTTGGTCCACTCATGAGCTGAGATGGTCACGCCAATGGCGAGCAGAGGGAGAATCAAATAAGGCTCTTGACTGGCGAATAGCGCAATACCAACGATAATAACTAGAACAATTGCTGTTTTAATCCGTTGCCACATGGTCACCTAGCCTTATAAAGTCAAAAGAGGTCTAAAAATGACCACAGTATAACAGTAAATACAGCGTCTTAAATAAAACCCTTGCGGTATAGCGCGCAAAATGACGCGCCCCAAATAGCAGTTTTTTATAAATCTAGACTCTAAGACAAGTCTTGTACTTGAACTTGCTCACTGGTTTTGCCAAAGCGGCGTTGACGCTGCGCGAAATCAGTGAGCATTGCTTCAAGCTCATTTGGCGTAAAATCTGGCCACAAGGTCTGAGTAAAAAACAGCTCTGCGTACGCTGATTGCCAAAGCAAAAAGTTAGAGAGCCGGTACTCACCGCCTGTGCGAATCAGCATATCTACCGCTGGCGCGTCCGCTAATTGTACGTGCGCAGCTAAGCGCTCCTTATTGATATCCTCAATTTGCAACTGTCCTGCTAGCACTTGCTCGGCAAGCGTTTTTGCAGCATGTGCCACATCCCACTGCCCGCCGTAGCTGATGGCAATAACTAAGGTCATCGCTTCAAAATCAGCGGTTTTTTGTTCAGCGTCAGTCATCAAATTCTGTAACTCGCTACTGAGCGGACTGCGATCACCGATAAAGCGCAGACGAATACGATATTTTTGCATTCTTGGCATTTGCTCGTTGATAGTCAATGCCAACAAGCGCATCAACAGCGCTACTTCATTCGGCGGGCGCTGCCAATTTTCACTCGAAAAAGCAAAAACAGTTAACACGTCAATACCAGTGCTTACGCAGTACTCGACGATAGGATCTAGCGCATCTTTACCTGCGATATGGCCTTCACCTTTAGCAAGTTTATGATGATCGCCATAGCGGTTATTGCCATCCATAATGATAGCAATGTGCCGCGGCATGAGAGATTTATCGTTTTTGTTCAGTGTGGACATGAGGTCGTCTACTTGTTGTGATAGTGGGGTTATCATAACGTGCTCTATATCGTAGCAAAAGCCTTGCGCTAGTATTTCACAAACTTATCATAAATAGGATAACTCGTTAAAAAAGCTTACCGTAGCGTTTTTGAGCAATGTAGAGCGATAAGTTTAAAAATGGGCCTAATTTTCGATATTAGAGAGCAGATATAACTTAACCGATAGTGCTACATAACAAACAGCCCATAGCATCACACTATAGGCTGTATTTTACCAAGATTAAAAATGCGCTTACACTTCCATCAAGTCGCTTTCTTTTTTGCTTAAACGACTATCGATAGTGTCGATGTACTTATCCGTAATCTTTTGAATATCATCGTTAGCGCGGCGCTCATCGTCTTCTGAGATTTCTTTTTCTTTGGCCAATTCTTTGATGTCATTCATCATATCACGGCGAATATTGCGAATAGAGACGCGGCTGTTTTCGGCTTCACCGCGTGCAAGCTTTTGCATATCGCGGCGCGTCTCTTCAGTGAGTGCTGGCATCGGTACGCGGATCACATCAGCGGTCATAGGGTTTAGACCCAAATCTGCTTCGCGGATAGCCTTGTCCACGGCTTGTACCATAGTGCGATCAAAGGGCTGCACTAATAGCGTACGTGAGTCTTCGACGTTAACGCTAGCGACTTGATTTAAAGGCGTTGGTGCACCGTAGTAGCTCACCATAATCCCTGACAGCATCCCTGGGTGGGCGCGGCCGGTACGGACCTTACTAAAGGTGTTCTCAAGCGCCTCTAGCGTTTTTGCCATGCGCGCGTCGCCATCTTGTTTAATCTCTTTAATCATAATAGATCCTTATATCGATAATATTTGCTATGTTATAGCGCTATAGACTAATTGTGCATTATTTTTTATTAATGATAAACGCGCGTGCCTTCATTTTCGCCCATAACCACATTTAGAAGGGCATTGGGCTTGGTCATATCGAACACTTGCAAAGGTACGTTATGCTCACGGCACAGTGCAATTGCGGTTAAATCCATAACGCCAAGTTTTTGCTCGAGCACCTCATCAAAGGTTAGACCATCATATTTGACCGCATCGCTATGCAAGCTTGGGTCTTTGTCATAGACGCCGTCTACTTTAGTCGCCTTTAATATAAGACCCGCTTCAATCTCAATCCCGCGTAAACAAGCAGCAGTGTCCGTCGTAAAGAATGGATTGCCTGTACCAGCCACAAAAATACAAACCTCACCGTTTTTGAGATAGCGAATTGCATTACGGCTACTATAACTCTCAGTCACTTCACCAATAGGTAGCGCTGACATCAAGCGCGTCTTGATATTGCGGCGCTCAAGTGCGTCACGCATCGCAAGGCCGTTCATCACTGTTGCAAGCATTCCCATTTGATCGCCGGTCACACGTCCGACCAAGCCCTCTTTTTGTAACTGCGCGCCGCGATAGAGATTGCCACCACCGACGACGATACCGACCTGAACCCCAAGACCGCGCAGATGCGCAATAGATAAACTCATTTTATCTAGCACTGAGGTATCAATACCCATGTCTTTGCCGCCTGCTAACGCCTCGCCTGAGAGTTTGAGTAAAATACGCGAGAATTGAGGGTTCTTGTCAGACATAGGATTACCTTTTATGATTGGGTGATTTATAATTGGGTGATAACAAAATTTTGGATGTGCTCTCAACCTAAAGCGTCAGACGCATGCTCGGGTGGACGCTTAGGTCAAATTGCGCTAATTGTAGCAAAAACTGCTCGTCGTTGGGCAATTTTCACTGGCGTTAATGGTTAAATCTAAATGTGTTTATGACTTAGGCTAAATCACAATCTATCTGCCAATTTAACCTAGCTTTCACTTACCCTATTTTTTATTTTAATCTAGCTTTTAGTTTAACCTTGATAGCTGGCAAATAAATCATATTCGCTAGCGTCATCAATCGTGACCGTTAGGAGGTGGCCCACTTTTACAGTGGCATTAATATCATCGACGTAGACATGACCATCAATCTCTGGCGCATCGGCGTAGCTACGGCAAATAGCGATGCCTTCCTCAAAGTCTATCTCGTCAACGAGTACTTGCAGGGTTCTACCGACTTTTTCTTGCAGCTTTTGCGCTGAGATGTCTTGTTGTAGCGCCATCAAACGCTCATAGCGAGACTGCTTAACGTCCTCTGGTACATGATTGGGCAAGTCATTAGCAACCGCGCCCTCGACTTCTGAATAAGTAAAGGCGCCGACGCGATCAAGACGTGCGCAGGCCAACCAATCGAGCAGACACTGAAAATCGGCTTCGGTCTCACCTGGGAAGCCAACGACGAACGTCGAGCGAATAACAATCTCAGGGCAAATCTCGCGCCATTTGTGGATACGCGCCAAGGTGTTTTCGCTATGCGCTGGGCGCTTCATGGCTTTTAAGATGCTATGACTGGCATGCTGGAACGGAATATCAAGATAAGGCAATAGCTTACCCTCGCCCATGAGCTCAACCACTTTATCGACATGCGGATAAGGATAAACGTAATGCAAGCGTACCCAAATCCCTAAGTCATTCAATGCTTGACACATGTCATAAAACTTGGACTTAAGCGGCATGCCATTCCAAAAGCTGGTCTTATATTTGAGATCCAGACCGTAAGCGGAGGTGTCTTGTGAGATAATAAGCAGCTCTTTGACGCCAGCATTTTTGAGTGCTAATGCTTCGTTCATGACGCTATCGATGGGACGCGAGACCAAATCACCACGCAGGCTTGGAATGATACAAAACGTGCAACGATGATTGCAGCCCTCAGATATTTTTAGATAAGCATAATGACTCGGGGTTAATTTAATACCCGCCTCATTAATCAGATCTATTTTTGGATCATAGTTGTCATCTACGCTGCGCGCGGGCTTAGGCACGTGTTGCCCAACTGCGGTGATGACTTCATCATAAGCATGAGCGCCTGTCACCGCGAGCACAGCAGGATGCATTTGACGAATTTTGTCCGCCTCTTTACCCAAGCAGCCAGTAACGATGACTTTACCGTTTTTGCTGATGGCCTCACCAATTGCATCGAGCGACTCTTGTACCGCTGACTCGATAAAGCCGCAGGTATTGACCACGACCAAATCAGCACCTGAATAGTCACTTGCCACTTGGTAGCCGTCGCGCGTAAGTTCTGTAATAATACGTTCGCTATCGACCAAGGCTTTTGGGCAGCCAAGCGAGACAAAACCGATCTTTGGCGCCGCATTCACAGGCATGCTCACGCTTGCTTCACCACTTTGCTCAATGCTCCGGTTCTGATTATGATTGGCCTTATGATGATAAGGCTGCGCCGGCTCCTCAGGGGTTTGTACTTGGGCAGGATTAAAGACGGTGGCAGTATCTTGCAGCGCTGATTGCGGTTTGCTATTTGTCGTCAATGATTCGGTTGAGATTTTGGACATGGCTGACCTTGCTTAAGATAAAATAACTGTGCGCATTGTACGTTTTTTTTAGTCAAATCACCAGTTTAAACGTCCAATTTGCCGCGCCAGTTTTAGCAGCAAGCTTTTGATTTATGGTTAAATATTCTATTTATGACTTCTTGTGTTGATTATAATGCTAAGTGAAATGCCAATTTTTTATGGATATCCCTTTTGTGACTACCACTGTGCCAGGCTCCAATGAGTTGCAAACCGCTTTTATCTCCCAGCACCTATTTACCGCAGTGCTATGGGTCGATGAGGCGCTTATTATTCAATGGCTAAATCCGCAAACCGAGCAATTACTCGCTATTAGCCGCGCGCGATTATTAGGTCACTCTATTCTAACCCTGCTAGCGCCAGATGAGGTGTCTAATCACTTTAAAGGCTCAGATGCAGCAAATAAACCTTGCTTACTAAAAGAACGTTTTGCGCAAGCTCAACACTTTCAGCAGCCCTTTATCGATCACGATCATGTTATCAGATCGCCATTGAGTAATAGCGCGTTACTATCTATAGACTATAGCGTGACGCCAGTCATTTATCAGCAGCAGCCGTTTTTTATCATAGAGATGTGGGGTAAGAATCGTCAAAGCCGCATTACAGAAGATCAGCGCAAACAGCAGCAGTACGAGGTGGCACGGCAAATGCTCCGCTCGGTCGCTCATGAGGTCAAAAACCCATTGGCAGGTATTCGCGGCGCAGC